>JBCCAG010000371.1:0-4568 GCA_039814955.1 Cyanobacteria bacterium P01_A01_bin.135 | reverse complement strand
CCCGAAGTTTGGCAATGGGACAAAGAGAGCGGCGGCACCTGGGCCAGCACCAATCGCCCAGTGGCCGGAGCCACCCACGACAAAGCGCTCCCCGTCGGCAAACATCCCCTACAGCTCTACTCCTTGGCCACCCCCAACGGGCAAAAGGTCACCATCCTGCTAGAGGAGCTGCTGGCCCTAGGTAAAAGCGCCGCCGAGTATGACGCCTACCCGATCAAAATCGGTGATGGGGACCAGTTTGGCAGCGGCTTTGTGGCCGTCAACCCCAACTCCAAGATCCCGGCACTGATGGACCACAGCACCACACCCCCCACCCGGGTGTTTGAGTCCGGGTCGATTTTACTGTATCTGGCGGAGAAGTTTGGGGCGCTGTTGCCCAGTGAACCCGCCCAGCGAACGGAGTGCCTGTCTTGGCTATTTTGGCAGGTGGGCTCAGCTCCCTATGTGGGGGGCGGCTTTGGGCATTTTTACAGCTACGCCCCCGTCAAAATTGAGTATTGCATCGATCGCTTCGCCATGGAGACGAAGCGCCAGCTCGACGTGCTTGACCGCCATTTGGCAGATAAGCAATACATCTGCGGCGATGCCTACACCATTGCAGATATCGCTATTTGGCCCTGGTACGGCGGCCTGGCACTGGGACGGCTATACGACGCCGCTAAGTTTTTACAGGTGCAGTCTTATACCCACCTGGTGCGGTGGGCAGAAGCCATTGATGCGCGGCCCGCGGTACAGCGAGGGAGGATGGTGAACCGTACTTGGGGACCCGCCGCCGAGCAGCTCCACGAGCGCCATGATGCGAGCGATTTTGATCGCACTTAGGACAAATTGGGCTAAGCCACCTTGAGAAGTGAAGTTTCCTCTGCGGAGAAACTTCACTTCTCGGTTTGAACGATAGTTACACCGCTAGGGCCATCATCTCTTTAACCGCCTCCACAATTTGCGCGGGTTGCACAATGGTCAAGCTTTCCAGCCCGCCGTTGTAGGGTGTGGGGATATCTTGGGAGGCCAGCCGCACAATGGGCGCATCCAGTTCGTCAAAGAAGCGCTCTTGGATGGAGGCAGTCAGCTCAGCGCCAATGCCGCCGGACTTCATGCATTCCTCGACAACAACGACGCGGTGGGTCTTGCGGATGGACGCGCCGATGGTGTCGTAGTCGAAGGGCTTTAGGGAGATTAGGTCGATAACCTCGGGGTCAAAGCCCTCCTTCTCTAGGGTCTTGGCCGCCTGGACGCAGTGGTAACGCATCCGGGAGTAGGTCAAAAGGGTGACGTCCTTGCCCTCGCGCACCATTTCCGCCTTGTCCAGCCGCTGCACGTAGTCCCCCTTGGGCATCTCGCCTTTGAGGTTGTAGAGCAGCACATGCTCGAAGAACAGCACCGGGTTGTCGTCGCGGATGGCCGCTTTCAGCAGGCCTTTGGCGTTGACCGCCGTGGAGACCGCCACCATCTTCAGCCCCGGCACACCTTGAAAGTAGGCCTCTAGCCGCTGGGAATGCTCCGCGCCGAGCTGTCGCCCCACCCCGCCGGGGCCGCGAATCACCAGAGGAATTTTGAAGTTGCCGCCGGAGGTATAGCGCAGCATGCCGGCATTGTTGGCAATTTGGTTGAAGGCCAGCAGCAAAAAGCCCATGTTCATGCCTTCGATGATGGGCCGCAGCCCGGTCATCGCCGCCCCTACGGCGATGCCGGTGAAGCTGTTTTCAGCAATCGGGGTATCGAGTATCCGCAGCTCGCCGTATTTTTTGTACAGGTCTTTGGTGACCTTATAGGAGCCGCCGTAGTGGCCCACATCTTCCCCCATCACCATCACACTGGGATCGCGCGCCATTTCTTCGTCGATGGCTTCGCGAAGCGCGTTGAACATAAAGATTTCTGACATGTCCGGTGATCCTGTGCGATGAGTCTGCTTGGGACTGTACCCAAAGGTGTATCTTAGCCGGTTATGGCCTCGGGCGCGAGGGCCATCGAGATAACCCAGCGTCTCCGTCAAACATAACCTACTGGTAAGCGACTAACCCGCTCTCGGCGGGTTAGCCCAAGAAGAAACCTACCGTTTCTTAAAAGACAAGCAAAGTTGCCTAGTTGCCGAGAACTTGATACAGCCCATAGGCTAGGACAGTAGCGCTGAGTGCCCCTAGCCCAATACTCACCCAGGTAGCTTGCCGAATCGACCCCTGCTTCTGCGCCACCACGGCTTGCTGGGAGCGGTGGGTGATCAGCCCCGCTGGGGTAGCTAGCGATCGCACCGCCAGCCCCCCGGCATCCGTTAGGTCCCCGATAATGTAGACTGTCGCCCCCAGGGGCAAGATCTCCTCACGGTAGTGGTAGCCCAAGGTGCGGTAGGTGCGATCGCGGCGGGGCGTGAGGCGCTTCCGCGAGGGTGCTATCCCTGGAGCAAAACTATCGGCAGCCCCCTGGTCAGCCACCGGCTCAAACCGTTCGACTACGCCGACTCCCTCCACCGTAAAGCCCTCTGGGTCAACCGCCACCTGGCCCGACTCATCCTGCAGGGAGAAGGGCGATCGCAGCTCGTCGCTGCTGAGCACTGTGCTGCCCTTACGCCACTGGCGGCGGCGGTTACCATCGCGATCGCGGCGGGTCTGCAGGGCTTTATAGCGCTCGGTGACTCGGGTGCGGTAATAGACGCAGGGCTGCTGGGACAGGGGAGCGGTGAGGGGCGTCGGGCAGTCGATCTTCCCCAACAGAGCCACCCGCTCCTGGTAGGCGCCTTTGCCAATTTCCCCCGCCACATGATCTACCACCGCCTGCAGCTCCCCTAAAGAGGCGATCGCCGTGCCTTGAATCACCTGCAGCGATGCCCGCAGAGTCTGCCGCCGCCGAAACGCCCCTGCGCTAAAGCCTAGTAAAGCCAGGCTGAAAATTACATAGGGCAGCATCGAATCACCTCCCTAGGGGATATCCGCTAGTGAAACAGATGGCATAGCTCAATCACCTTGGTCTGCAACAGCATCTCCCCGCCCCCTAGCTTCAGGCCCGCCTCTAGCTCTAGCAGCACCGCCAAGCTGCGCTGCAGGCTGGTCAACCGCAGCCGCTTCACCTCCTGCTTCAAAAAGTAAATACGCTTGGGGTTGCGCACCTCGGCCGCTTGGGCGATCGCCCGCTCGTCCCGCTCCCCGGCCTCTACCAGCAGCTTCACCCACAGCCAGGTACGAAACTGCCCCACCAGCACCGCTAGAATTCGCAGGCCCGCCTCGTTGCGATTTAGGAGTTCCTGGAGCTGAGTCAGGGCGGTGGCGGTGTCCCCTTGGCGGATGGCTGCCGCCAGCTTGAGGCTGCTTTGGGTGTAGGTGTTGACTAGCTGCGCCACCGCCTCCGCCGTCACGGTCTGCCCTTGGGTGTAGAGCTGCAGCTTAGCTAGCTCGCTGTGGAGCTGCCTGGTGTCGTTGCCAACGGCCTCAGCCAGCAGCTCCGCCACCTTTGGCCCTAGCGGCAGCTGCCGCGCTGCCGCCGCCTGCTCTACCTGGCGAATCAGCTGGTCGGTCTTCCAGGGGGCGATGGTGGCAAACTCCCGCACCTGGGCGTGCTGCTGCAGGAGCTTCGTGGATTTTAGCCGCCCGTCTGGTTTGGGAGTGGCGGTCAGCAGCAGCACCGTGGTCTCGGGAACGTTGGGCAAGGTGCGCTGCAGCTCCGCCAGCACCGGCTTCGGACACTGCTGCCCTAAGCCCGTACCCGCTAGCCAAACCAGGCGCTGCCCCGCTCCGAAGGGGGGCGTCATGGCCTGGGCCAAGGCCATCATCGCGTCGCTGTCAGCGGTGTACTTGTCTTGGTTAATACTGGCCCAGGCGGGGTCGAGGGCCTGTTGACAGAGCTTTTGAACCGCCTGACTCAGGCTGTAGTCGTCGTCACCCCAAAAGAAATAGGTCGGCATTCCAGTTGATGAATAATTGCTGCGCTGCAGTCTGACGGGAAATTATGCCTATACCGCCCAACCCGTGAAAAGGCTACGCTGGACTCTGTAGCAATAGGATGAAGGGGGCTGCTTGTGGACGATCTCTACATGGACTATATTAACCGCCTGGCCCGGATGACGTTGCCGGACAGCTACCGCTCCCAGTTGACCTACATCCAGCCCTCATCAAAGTACAGCCAGAGCGAAGCGGGCCCAGTACCCCAGCCGTTTCCGGGCTACTCCGTCGTGACACCGCCCCGCCCCGACGATCCGGGCAACGAAGCCGTCTACGCTGCCCTAGAGACCCTGCAGAATGATCTCAAGCGCCAGCTTGGGGAGATTGTGGCGATGGTGCCCCCCGACAGCCTACACCTGACGCTGGCAGACTTGATTTGGTACGACGCCTACCGCACCGCGGCCCAGTCGCCGGATTTCCACGGCAAGCTACAGCAGGCGATCGCCTACAGCTTCCAAGACTATCAACGCCGCACGGCGCAGTCAGCCTCCCCCTGCGCTTGGCAAATTTTGGGGTTAGTGATCATGCCCCGCGCGGTGGGGGTGGTGCTAGCACCCAAGACGGAGGCCGCCTATCAGCAAATTTTGAATCTGCGGCGGTCTATTTACCAAAACCGCAGCCTCATGGCCCTCGGCGTGG
>JBCCAG010000804.1:0-2180 GCA_039814955.1 Cyanobacteria bacterium P01_A01_bin.135 | reverse complement strand
GGTAGAGATGGCAAACCCCAGCGCCATGGTGACGATGCTGAGGGTCAAGGTAACGCCGCTGAGGGGCCAGGTATAGCGTCTTAGGGCATCCCATTCTTGGGCAATAAGCAAGACGACCAAGAGGGTGATGAAGGCAATGGAAAACCACTTGACGCTTTTTTCAAGGGCGGCAGCGCGCCGGGGGGCGGCCGAGCGAAGGGCCATGCCAAGAATCAACGGCAAGATGACAATGGTGGCTAGGCGGATAACGGTTTTAAGGAAAGGGAGCCGCAGATCAGTCGCCTCATCCAAAAAAAGGTTCAGCGCCAAGTTGACGACGAGGGGGATGGTAAACACGGTGACCAAGCTGCTAAAGGCAGTTAGGGTGACGGAAAGGGCAACATTGCCTTTTGCTAAGTAGGTGAGCAGGTTGGAGGTCGCCCCGCCGGGGCAGGCCGAAAGCAGCACCACACCTACGGCTAACTCGGGGGGAAGGGAAAACATGAAGGCTAGAGCGAAACCGACAACAGGGACCATGACGAGCTGCGCTAGGAGTCCCAAAATGACGGCTTTGGGCTCTACTAATATTTCTTTGAAGTTATCGATGGTGAGGCCTAAGCCCATGCCCAAAAGAATAATAAAAAGAGAAAAGGGAAGGAGTGAGGTGGTCAGAAAGCTAGAGTTCATGGGTTGCTTCGTATATCGTGGTTTTCGCGCCGGTGGGGTTTGAGAGTTCGGGAGCGCCTCCCACTACCAAATCCGTGCCTCACATCATTCGTGTTAATTTCTGCGCCTTTTTCAGATCAGGAAATTCGAATCCTTCAGTAAATTTCTCGTAAACTGGCGCCAACAAGGCTTTGGCTTCTGAGACCTTCCCCTGGCTGTTCCACAGCTCAGCCAAGCAGGTAGCGGCCCTGAGTTCGAAGGTCGTCGATTCTTGCTGTTTAGCGACGACAAGGGATTTTTTGAACAGGGTTTCCGCTTTCATTTGGTGTTGATTGTCCTGCGAGAGCAGAAATTCCCCCATGAGGCGGTAGGTATCTGCTGCAAAGAGGCGTTCGTTGCTCTGGTCTGCCAGCGCGTTCGATTCGGCGAGGAGCGCCAGGCTCGTTTCAGGCTGGCCGGCGCTGAGGTAGCCCTCAGCGAGTCGGTTGAGGTAGCCGGTTGCGTGGAGGTCTGCGCCAGCGGCTCGCCTGCTGGCTAGGGTCGTTTTCATCTCATGGAGGCTGCGGCTGCTTGGCGCTAACCGGCACTTTGATGAGAGGGTGTAGGTCAAGAAAAATTTAGCAATGGTAGCAAATTGGGTAATGTGCCACCGTTGCGCCATCTGCACGGCTTTTTCTAGCTGCTGTTGGGCCAGATCCAGTTCTCGCAAATACAGGTAGAGGATGCCTGAGTAGGTGAGGCTGGTGACGGATGTTTGGGGGTGCGATCGCACAATCTCCAATTCCAGGGCGTCATTCATCCCCTTAACGGCCTGCTCCCAGTACCCCATAAAAAACAGGATCCAAGCGCGATAGGCCATCAGCGTGGCGCTGGGATCTTGGGAGTGACGCAGGGCCGCGTCGTGGCCCTCGCGAAGGCCGCGATAGTCCGCTAACCCCGCTTCCGCATGGGCAAGGGCCTGCGCGAGGTCGCCCCGATACATGAGCGTCCCGGCCAGAGCATAGTGGGCACTGCCCCGTAGAGCCGGCGCTTTGAGCTGCGTTGCTAGGGTAAAACACCGATCGCTTAGCTCAAGCGATCGGTCTAAATCTCCGGCAATGAACCTGTGACGCCATAGGCCCAGGGTGACATCAAACTGCTCAGGGCTGGTGCGCGGGCAGAGCTGTCGGGCACGGGTGTAAGCGTTGCCGACCTCGGGGGCAGCCTGCCCTTTGAGGGTCATGAGGGCGCTGCCCAGCAGGGTTTGAATGCCTAGCTCCAGGGGCTCCCGCACCGCAGCGCGGGTCACCCTGGGCAGCAGCTCCAGGGCCTGATGAAAATGCTCAACGGCGGCATCATGGGCGCTGCGCCGGAGGGCGTTTTCGCCAGCTTGCTGGCGGTAGCGGATGGCTTTAGGGTAAGCCATGCCCTGCTCAAAGTGTAATGCGAGCTGGGAGGCGATTTTGCTGGCTTGGTCATCGTAAATTGCTTCGAGCTGTGCGCCGATGGCGCGGTGCAGCCGGACGCGGCGGTTTTGAGCAATGCGCTGATAGAGC
>JBCCAG010000712.1:0-2537 GCA_039814955.1 Cyanobacteria bacterium P01_A01_bin.135 | reverse complement strand
CTGTTTCTGCCGCCGGAGCTAGTGCGCTATGTGCTGGTGCATGAGTTGTGCCACACGGTGCACCTCAACCATTCGGCGGCGTTCTGGCAATTGGTGGGGCAGTGGGAGCCGAGTTATACAGAGCTAGACCGAGAGCTGCGGGACGGGTGGCAGTATGTGCCCGACTGGTTGACGGCGGGGTAGGGACTCGTCACCGCACCAGCAGGCTACACAGCTGCTTTAATTCGCTGGCCCGGTCTTCCACTAGGGTCATGGCGCTGTCAATCAGGCGCAGAATGTTTTCGCTGCTGGCTAGGTCCATCGCCCCCGCTGCCTCGTCAATGTCGGTTTGAATGCGGTAGTAGTGCTGGTCATCCAGCAAATACCGAAGCTGATAGTCCGCCGCATCAGACACACCGTCGAACATAAACTTGATCAGGGGCCTCACCCAATAGGCCATGCCCCAGTCCTTGGCCGCCTCGTACTCCACTCTCGGGTTAATTTGCCCGGTCCCCAGGGAGACTACGAGAAATTCTTCCCCCGCGCCAAACAGCCGCCGCGCCTCCGCGTAGGCGGAAACCGCCGGGGAGTTGATGAACACGCCGCCGTCCACCAGAGTGTGGGTTTTCTCCACCACCGCCTTGCCATCGATTTCCCGCTCTGTGATGGTCCGCTTAAACTTCTCTTTCTCGTAGCGTTTTTTGTAGGTCCGCTGATACCTTTCCTGCTCATAGCCCACGGTTAGTCTATGGGGCTCAAAGTAGGTGGGGGCGGCGCTGGTAGCCCGCGCGGCATCTCTTGCCAGCACCGGCTTATGGTTGTCGTCCCAGCTTTTGAGAAAAATTGGCTCACCGTCCACAATGTCGTAGGCGGAAATCAGCACAGGGCAGAGGGACTGGCCCAGGGTCGCCTCCCCAAACTCCTGCTTCAGTAGCCCTTCTAGCCCCGTATGGGAATAGACCTCTTCAGAAATGCCAAATCCCCGCCACAGGTGCTGGACGGCAGAGTTCAGCGTCCCCTGGGGAAAGATGGTCTTGCCCTCGGTCTTATAAAACTCGCTCATCCGCTCGGCGGAGTACTCAGGCTGGCCAGTGCCATCGTCTTTACTCAGCCCCAAGGCCAGCACCCCGCCGGTGGAGGTTCCAGCAATCAGGTCAAAACTTTCGGCAATCGGTTGCTCGGTTCGGCGCTCAATATCGGCTAGCACCATGGCCGGTATCAATCCCCGGACGCCGCCTCCGTCGATGCTGAGAATTTTCTTCATAGGTACTTGCGGTAGAGTTCTGCTAGGCAAAAGGCAAGGCGATCGCGTTTGCCTTGGGTAGGGCCACCAAAAGCTATACGGTCTACCCAAGGAATTTATATACCCCTTAAATCTGGAGAGTTGCATTTCTGATCGCTTTTTCTACAGAAAGCGCGGTTCTCGGTAGACTCGGGGCTGAATATGTCCTGGCGATCGCGAGGAGGATTAGTATAGGGAGGATGCCGATTACAATCAGGCCCTTCCCCTATTCACGTTTTATATTCTGTGGCCTCTATTACTCCTCCTGATGCGTCACCGCCCTCCCACCGCTGGCTCTGGCTCACCGCTGGTCTAGCCGGGACGGCTCTCCTCTCCGCCGCTGCCGGTGCCCTGCTGGCCCTCGGCCTCAACGCCACCCCTCTCCGCCAGGCTGCCCTGAGCCCCAACGAAGAGCAGGTGTTTGGCGAAGCAGATATCTCTACCACTGATTTTCGCCTGGCCCGGCTCACCCGTCCCGTCAATATCTTGGTGCTGGGGGTCAAGGTGCTCACCTCAGACCTAGAAGAGCCACCGCCGGGTACCGAGGATCTGGGCTACCACGCCTTGGTCAACGACTTGGACGGCCTGTCGGATACCATGCTGCTGCTGGGCTTTCACCCTGAGCAGGAGGAGCTAGCCATGCTCTCCTTGCCCCGGGATACAAGGGTGTGGGTAGAGGGAATGGGCTACACCAAGCTCAACGAGGCTAACCGGGAAGGGGGGCCGGCCCTGGCCGCATCCACCACCAGCGAACTGCTGGGGGGCGTGGGTGTGGACCGCTACGTGCGCATCAACGTGCAGGGGGTGGAGAAGCTGATTGATGCCTTGGGCGGTGTGGAGGTCTACGTGCCCTACGACATGCAGTACCAGGACGACAGCCAGCACCTGTACATCAATCTGAAGGAGGGCCAGCAGCGCCTTAATGGTGACCAAGCCCTGCAGTTTTTGCGCTACCGCTACGATGGCTACGGCGATATTGGCCGCATTCAGCGCCAGCAGACCCTGCTGCGCGCCCTGCAGGAGCAGGCCCTCAGCCCCAGCACTTTGACCCGCCTTCCCAAAATTCTGTCGGTGATTCGCGAGAATATCGACACTAATTTGAGCCTGGAGGAAATTTTAGCCCTGGTGGGGTTTGCCGCCCGTATGGACCGCTCCCATGTGCAGCAGCTGTTGCTGCCAGGGGATTTTAGCGAAGGGGGGTACGAGCTCAGCTACTGGCTCCCGGATGAACGGGGCATTGACCGCATGATGGCCCAGCACTTTGACCGGGGGGACG
>JBCCAG010000299.1:0-5100 GCA_039814955.1 Cyanobacteria bacterium P01_A01_bin.135 | reverse complement strand
TCAATGCCCTGCGCACCCGCGCCATGGCAGAAGCTAATGCTGCTGGCACCTTCGCCTACGAGACCTACATGAATGCAGTCCGCAAAGCGCGGCAGTCCATTGAGGAGGAGAAGCTGGTGAAGCCCAACGAGCTAGAGGATGCGATCGCCCATCTTGAGGTGGAAGCCAAGAAAAACTGGGAGACTCTGGTGAACGATGTCGCCACCTTTAGCGACCGGCTAACGAAAGCGGCTGAGGCCGCTTGGGAAACCTTTACTCGCGAAGCACCGAAGCTATAGTCTAGACCGCAAACCAATCTAGGCCGTAAAACTAGTGAACCGTAAGCTGCTGCGGCTGCCAAGACAGGGGAGCTGCAGCAGCAATTTTTACTTTAAAGTGGCCTCCTGGGCAAGAATGGACCGGCTTCTTGTCGCTGCACGGAGCGAGCCTATTGAAAAGGTCAGGGCGATGACAGCCTCTGCCGACCTCTCCATACCTCGCAAGAATAGGTCAATGGAGGTAAGCCGTCTTCACAGGAAAGTATGGAGTTGCTCCCAGCACAGGGACAAAACTAATTCTGGCTTTTCTATAGAGACCCCCGCCACGGTGTCTGGGACGCTGCAGCTCCCCTACAAGTCTTCTAGCCATACCAATCAACAATCTGGCGCAGCCTGACCCTTACCGCAGCCGCGATCGCGGTTTGATTAGAGCATCAACTCCTATTCCCCACGCCCCACCATGGAATCCTTCGCCTATCTAGAAGCGTCAGCTCGCCAGCCCGTCAATGCAGCGCCACCTGAATCGAGCGAGCTCAAACAGCCTTTACCGCAGCAGCCCAATACTTCCAGCCTGGAGCATTCAGAAACCAGCCTGCCAAATGAGCTGGAAGATAGCCCGATCGCCACCTGCTGGATTTAGCGGTAGTCTAGCTCAGTCTCGGGCATCTCGAAATTGGACGGATCGTACAGATAACGGGTCACCTCTTCCTCAAGCCTGTGGATGAGGTAGGCCTCCATTGCATCAGCGTGGCGCAGGGCCGCGAGATAGCCATCAATGTAAAGGCGGAGGTCGTCAAACCGGTAGCCTCGCCGCCACTGGTCAACAAGGGCATCGGTGACTCGTTGATAGTAGCGAATAGCCTGGGTGTCCTGAAGCATGGTTTAGCGGTTATCCGCCGATTCGGCGGTGAGGATCAGTAAACAGCACATTAGCCAGCGGTACAGTGCTTGTAATCCATTGTAACGCTATCCTAAACGGCCTAAAATTCAAAGCAGCTTAAATTTTTGAGGACTGATGCGCCCCGATCGTCTCCGCTGGTTACTGACAGCTCCCGTCTCAGCTGGCGATCGCCGCCGGTGGCTGTGGTTTGCGGTCAGTCTGCTGGTAGCCCTGTTTTATGTTGTTCTAGGGCAGTGGGAAGCGTTGAGCAGCCCCTATGTCATCCATGATGACGTGCGCTCCCATGTGTTCTGGATGTGGCGCTTTATCGATGCGTCCCTATTTCCGGGTGATTTAATCACCGACTACTTTCAGTCGGTGGCGCCCTACGGCTACACCACCCTTTATCAGCTGGGAGCGCTGGTGGGCATCGACCCCCTGACCTTCAATAAGCTGCTGCCGCTGCCCATCACCTTAGCAGCCGTAAGCTACTGCTTTTGGTTAACCCTGCGGCTACTGCCGGTCCCCGCCGCTGGATTCTTCGCCTCGGCTCTGCTTACCCAGGCCCTGTGGAACACCCACGATGTCGCCTCCGCCACCCCTCGGGCGTTCATTTACCCGTTCTTCTTGGGCTTTTTGTACTACCTGGTGCGGCGATCGCTGTGGCCCTGTTTGGTGACCATCATCTTGCAGGGGCTATTTTACCCCCAGACGCTATTTCTCTCCTGCGGTGTGTTGGTGCTACGGCTGCTGGATTGGCGCCGCGGACGACCTGCGTTGTCTAAGGACCGGCGGGACTACCTGTTTTGCGCGGCGGGTCTGGGGGTGGCCTTTGTGATGCTGCTACCCTATGCCCTAAAAATTTCGGACTATGGGCCGGTACTGACGGTGGCGGAGGCCAAGGCGCTGCCGACCTTGGAGGGAGATGGGCGCAAGAACTTTTTCTTCGATAATCCTTTCAAGTTTTGGCTGTGCGGGGAGCGGTCGGGCATTTTGCCCTACAGCTGGTGCAAGTACGAGCGCCCCCCCGAGCTGTGGGCAGCGCTGGCGCTGCCGCTGCTGCTCTGGCGTCCCCAGCGCTTCCCTCTGGCCAAAGCCGTCACGCCTCAAGTACGTCTAGTACTGCAGGTAATTGGGGCTTCAGTGGGGATGTTCTTTTTGGCCCATGCCCTGCTGTTTCGGCTGCATCTCCCCAGCCGCTACATGAAGCACAGCGTCCCCATGGTGGTGGCGATCGCTGCGGGGGTGAGCCTGGTACTGCTGCTAGAGGCAGGACTGCGCTGGGCGCAGCAGCGGCGCGCCTCCCAGCAGACCCTAGCAGCTTGGGGGGTGATAGGGCTGGTGGGCCTGTACTGTTTTGGCTACCCGCTGCTGCTAGATGAGTATCCCAACCCGGACTACGTGGTGGCCACACAGGGTGAGTCGCTGTATGGGTTTTTGGCAGAGCAGCCCAAAGACACCGTCATCGCCTCCCTGTCCTCAGAAGCTAACAACATTCCCGCGTTGGCTAGGCGCTCGGTGCTGACCAGCGCTGAGACCGCCAATCCTTACCATTTCGGCTATTACCAGCAGATTCAAGCCCGCACCGAAGCCATCTTTACGGCTCAGTACAGCCCGGACCCAGCAGCCGTTGTGGAGACAATCCAAGCCTACGACATTAACCTATGGCTGCTGGACGGTCCCGCCTTTAAGCCCCAATACATCGAGCGCAACCCCTGGCTACGTCAAATTGAGCCCCAGGCCAATGAGGCGGTGCAGAGACTTCAACAGGGACAGCAGCCCGCCCTAGAAGCAACAATCCGCCCCTGCCGCATCTTTCGAGAGCGGGGGCGGATTGTTTTGAGCGCTAGCTGCATCGTTGAGCAACTGTCTAGATGAGCTGCCCGCTGATGTCGCTACATAGGTTAGGCAAACAGGTCCCTAGTTGGCAGAGAACCCTTCCCAAAGCTCGGATTGGTGAGGCACTACCTCAGCGTTTGCATCAGCGGTAGCAGCCGTATCAGCATTACCTTGAGTGAGGAGTGAGGCCCGCGCCGCGGTGTAGCCAACAACGAAAGTGGTAAAGGCAACCACCAGGCTCAGCGCGATGGTTTGGTCTGCTGAGGAGCGAGCCGTATTGTTGTATGTCATGAAAAATTTAGCCTTAAGCGAGCAACTCAAGTATTATCCGATAAAGTTTGTATCGGTTGCTACTCTTTTAAGACTATTTTTATATTTTCCCAGCGGTAGTCAGTAGATCACAATTCGAAGGGCTCTAGGTCTTCCGGTGACTTATCGCTAGTCCCTGTGAAGGCCCCTTTATCTCTACTTAAAGGGTATCTTGTTGTAGCCCAGGCACGACCTGCTCCACCAAAGAGACGGGCAAATCGGCATAGTGGGAGACCACACCGTGACCGAGACCGGCAACGAGCCCTAGAATGGCGGAGAGGAGAATGTGATTCATGGAGTCAATAAAAAGGATGAAAGCCGCAAAGCGGCAGACATAAGGCAATGTCCGTTTTAGGGTCTCAACTCTCTCAGGTAAGATCTGTAACAAGATTTACGTTTTTTCACAAATGCTGAGCATTTAATGCAAGAAGTGCATAAGTTTAATGCGCTTCTTGCTCGACTACCCCGGCTTAACCAAATCTAGCTAATGAATACACCTGCTCATATTGTTCTCAATCTTCTGTTCCTGGGCCGTGCGGATCAGGGGGTAGCGCTGCCCGTCATCTGTGGGGCTATTTTGCCGGACTTACCTATGTTTGTGTTCTACGGCATCCAAAAGCTGCGGGGTATTCCGGAGCGGGTGATCTGGCGGCAATCTTACTACGAGCCAGGGTGGCAGAACTTCATCGATCTGTTCAATTCTATTCCCCTGATTTTGGTAGGTTTGGGTATCGCCTGGTGGCTGGGCTCGCGCTCTGGCATCCTGCTCGCGGTGAGCATGCTGCTGCACATCGCCGGGGACCTACCGCTACATCACGACGATGGCCACCGCCATTTCTTCCCCTTGTCTGACTGGCGATTTGAGAGTCCGGTGTCCTACTGGGATCCCAACCACTACGGCGGTATTGTCACGGTGATCGAGGTGCTGGCGGTGATTGTGGGCTGCGCCTTGCTGCTGATGGGCCACCGATCTTTTGGGGCTCGTCTGGCGGTGGGGGCGATCGCGGCATTGTACATGGCCTATTTCGCCTATGTGGTTGCGGTATGGGCCTAGCGACTATGGCTTCTCCCGATATCGGCTTTATCCCCACACCCCAGGATGCCCTAGGGGTGATGCTGGCGCTGGCGGTCCTGACCCCTAACGATGTTGTCTATGACCTGGGCAGCGGCGACGGGCGACTGCTGATTCAGGCGGCACAGCGTTACGGCGTACAAGGAGTGGGGATTGATATTGACCCGGTGCGGGTGGCGGAGGGGCGATCGCTAGCGGAGAAGGCTGGGGTGGGCGATCGCGTTAGCTTTCGGGCGGGCAATCTGTACGCGGAGCCCTTTGAGGCGGCGACGGTGGTGTTTGTGTACCTGCTGCCCCATCTGAACTTGCGGCTGCGGCCCAAGCTACGGCAGCTAAGGCCCGGTAGCCGGGTGGTGTCGCACCAGTTTGACATGGGAGATTGGCAGCCAGAGCGGGTGGTGAAGCTGCCGGAGTCGGAGGAGGAGTCGACGGTGTATCTGTGGGTGGTTTAGCTACGCCGCTCTTGGGGAGCTTGGGGCATGGAGATGGAGGGGGGAATTAATTCAGTTATGGGCACAAAGAGGAAGCTGTTGCTCGGAGGAGCCAATAGGTAAGTAGGATTGGGCCAGATGGCTAGCGTTGCCCAGCCAGACCATAATTCTCTTAAGTCCAGGCTATTGTATACAAAGCGATCGCGGGATTTCGTTGGCGCAGTGCTTTGGTTACCCTTGACGGCAAAGTTGAACCATGTCTGACCTTGACCTGATTAAGCAGTTGGGAGACCTGCTGGGTCGCCCCCTTTT
>JBCCAG010000848.1:0-1987 GCA_039814955.1 Cyanobacteria bacterium P01_A01_bin.135 | reverse complement strand
GGCTGCTGGCGCAGGTGGGCATCAAAGAAGGCTAGGGAGAGCGCTTCGGCGTAGCGCTTGGCCAGGTCCGGCTCTGGCCCCATCAGCTCGGGGGGCAGGGCAATCATCGCCCCGTCGCTGTTATCGCCAATGGTAGAAAAGTGGGTGCCGTTGCGCAGCAGCACCAGGTACCGCGCTTCGGTCTCTAGCCAGGTGAAGGGAATAAACTGCTCGGCGAGGGGCGGGGCCACAAAGTCAGCGCTGCCCGCCATGATCATTACCGGGTTAGTAATCTGCTGCAGGCCCGGCTCCCCAAAAATGCTGTTGCCAATTGGGTTGATGGCGATCGCCGCGGCAATGCGCTCGTCGGCCAAGGAGAAGAGCGATGCTTCCGCCTCCTCCAGCTCTAGGGCCCGGCACTGCAGCAGCAGCGACAGGTTGAGGGTATCCTGCACATCCTCATCGGAGCAGCTCTCCGCCAGCCGCTCAAAATCTAGGGGAGCACCTGACAGCGCCAAGGCCGTATACCCTCCAAACGACTGGCCCACAATGCCCACCTGCGCCAGATCTAAGGTCAGGGGCAGCTCCCCCTGGGCCGCCTGCTGCTCTAGCTCGTCGAGCAGTGACGTGACATCCAAGGGCCGGTCGGCGAACTCTCGCGGTTGGGTCACCTCGTTGGCCGTACCCGCCAGCAGCGCCTCTACGTAGCTGGCGTCACTGCCGGGGTGATCCGGGGCCGCCACCGCATACCCCCAAGAGGCCAGATGCTCCGCCAGGTAGCGGAAGCTGCCCCGATCTGACCCCAGGCCGTGGGAGATCACGATTAGCTGGGCGTCCTGACGCTCCGGCAGGTACAAATCGGTGCGAAACCGCCGCTGCCGCTGCGGGTCGTTGACGGTGAAGGTGCGGGTCTGCCAGGTATAGGGGCCGGGGCGGCGGGGACCATCAATATCGTCAATCACCACCGGTTGGCTGCTGGCGGCCTGGTTAGACAGGGTGGTGACGTAGTCCACCGCATTGTCCGTCGTACTGGCGAGCTGGCGAAACTCCCGCACAATTCCCAACCCCCGCTCGATATCAACGATCAGGCTGTCGGTGGGAAACTGCTGCAAGAACCCCAGGGCCGTCAGTCCTCCTGGCTCCCCCGCCGCCAAAATCAGCGCGGCCCGCAGGGCGTAGAACCCAGAATTAGAGCGGGTGCGCACCACCTCTCCCAGGCGGCTGAGGATGGCTTCCCCCTGGCGCGTATACAGGAATTTGGCGATCGCCCGCTGCTCGGTGGTGATGGAGAGCCGCAGCACCTGCTCAACGCTATCTAACTGCTCTGGTGACAGGCGATTCAGGTAGGCGGCTAGGTCGGGGTTAACCGTCCCGTCTTTTAGGTAAGCCTCAATGGACGTGACGGCGACCTTTAGTTCAAGGGGACCATAGCGGGCGCGGATCGCCTCGGCGGCGCTGGCTGGGGTGGCCGCTAGGGTCAAAGTGGCGATCGCCGTCCCAATCACCGTGATTCGGTTTAACGCGGCTCGAAGCATCTGTGGAACAGACATGGACTACTCTCTATGTCATAGCGCTAAAGGCTGACCATGGGCTGAGTATACGCTGAGAGGGGAGCGCGTTTACAGCCGCAATGAACCTGGGAACGCGCTAGCTGGGCTGTGAATTTTCCCTACATCCTTGGCTAAGGAGGACCGGAGTAATGTGGCTAGCGCTATAAAACTGCACCGCCGCCACTGGCCCGATCCGGAACTTTTTTACCAGGTTGCCGTCTTATGGTTAGCTCACGAGCGATAAGAGCGAAAGGGGGCGTTCCCCCTTAACAGCCACATCTATTTATTCATTATTCAAAATTAATGCATCAACCCAAGTCTCTAGTCCGGAGCCAACTTCAGCCCAGTCACCAGGCGACTCTGGCTCCCCTAGCCCCGCGCTTTTCTGCCCAAGTCACCACCAAGAATCGCAGCAGCGCCTCCGCCAGCAGCTCGACCCAGCGACAGCGTCGCTTTGT
>JBCCAG010000550.1:0-3370 GCA_039814955.1 Cyanobacteria bacterium P01_A01_bin.135 | reverse complement strand
GTCTCTAGTCCGGAGCCAACTTCAGCCCAGTCACCAGGCGACTCTGGCTCCCCTAGCCCCGCGCTTTTCTGCCCAAGTCACCACCAAGAATCGCAGCAGCGCCTCCGCCAGCAGCTCGACCCAGCGACAGCGTCGCTTTGTCCGCCAAATTCTCGTCCTCACCAACCGCGCTCGGCAACGGGCTGGCTTGGCTCCGCTACGGCGCAATGCCGCCCTGCAGCGCACCGCTCAAAGCCATAGCAATGACATGGCGCGCAACGGCTTCTTTAGCCATACGGGCTCCAATGGCTCTTCCTTTGGCGATCGCCTCCGGCAGGTGAGGTACCGATACAGCTATGCCGCTGAGAATATCGCCTCGGGCCGTACCCCTCGTGTAGCGATGTCTTCATGGCTGAGTAGCCCTGGACACCGGGCCAATATCCTTAACCCCAACATTAGACACATTGGCATTGGCTATGCCCGTCGCGGCAGGAGTCATTATTGGACGCAGGTGTTTGGACAGCCGATGCGGTAGGGCTTTGTGTTGCCGGAGCACTGTGCCATTTACTCAATGCAATCGGGGATTTTGGGCTGGGCGGCTTGGTAGTGGGTTTCGCAAAGCCACAGGTAGTCGCCGGTGTAGGTGGGCATCCGCTTGAGGCCTAGTCGCTGGTGGTGGGGATCCTGTTCGCGCAGGAATTCGTGCAGGGCCAGGATGCCGGAGCGCTCGGCTTCGATGAGGAGGCCGTCTCGTCGAATTCATAGCACTTCGAAAATGGAAAAGACATAATAGGGCAGCAAGAGAATTACTTGTGGTCTATGGTCTTTTTTGAAACGCTGCTGACCGTTGCCACCGAGAAGGTGGGAGAAAAGCTGCTTGCTGGAATTGGCGCCAAGCTCAACCCCGACGACGTTGAAGCCTTTTTGAAGCAGGCCATTGCAGCGGCTAAAGCGACTGAACCAGCGCTGTTTTTCGCTTTTCAAGAAGATGGCCTGCGAGGCTATGGCCGCTTTCTCAACGGATTTTTCAAAGGGCGTGCCCTTAGTGAGCTGCAAAAACCCCTGAAAGAGAATCAAGGTTGCCCAGATGTTGACTATCTAACGGAAGCACTTCGGCAAGAGGCTACCCAACACTCGAAGCTCAAAGCGCTGGATGAAGCGAAAATTCGCCCCTGGATGCAGGCATTTGTGGGAACCTACTTCCAGGCCACCAGCCGCGCCCTTCAGTTTCAGGTTATTCGGACGGACTACTGCGACCAGATTTGCCGCGTGTTCGATGACGTGAAGTTTGCGGGCATCGCCGTTGATGGGCAGGACATCGACCGGGCAGAGCGCCTGGCGGATATTTTTGTCATGCCAGATGTACAGGAGAGCGAGAGCGAAAGGCAGCCCGTCGCGCTAGACCGCTTACCCGAGATAGAGACGGAGACGCCGCAGCAGCGCTTGCTGTGGGAACAGCAGCAGGCGATTTTGGCTGACCGTGACCACTCTAGCGGGCGCCAGTTCTCGGCGGCAGAGCTACTAACCGATGGAAAGACAACACGGGCGGTGCTGCTAGGAGCACCGGGGTCGGGGAAATCGACCCTGATGAGCTACTTTGCTGTGGCCGGAGCCGCTTGCCATGCTAAGGAAGTAAAGCACAGTGTCGGGGATTTTCAAGCGGCCTCAACCCGACTGCCTATCATCATTCGCATTCGTGATTTAGCGCGTCACCCCGATCGCTCCATTTTGGAGTTCATTCAAGAGTTTACAGAAAAAGATCTGGTGGTGACTCGCAACCTCACGGGCTTCTTCGAGTACTACCTGGAAAACGGTAGCGCCCTGATTCTTCTAGACGGACTGGACGAAGTGGCTGACGTTGCGCAGCGCTACAGAGTGGTGGAAAAAATTGAGGCGTTTCTAGGGCAGTTTGACCAATGCCCCGCCATTATCACCTCTCGCCCTGCCGGGTACAAGAGAGACTTCTTTCGTACCGATGAGTATCCTCACTATGAGCTACAGCTATTTGATGATGAGAAAATCGATACTTTCATTGAGCACTGGTACGATAGCCGCTTTGAGCTGCAGAGTGAGCGAGAGCGGCGCAAGACCAGTCTCCGCAAGGCGCTGCAAGACCAACCACGCATCAAACAACTCGCCCGCAATCCGCTGCTGCTGACTATTATTGCCCTAATTCATCGCTACCAGGCCAAGCTGCCCAAAGAGCGCCACAAGCTGTATGACAAAGCAGTAGAGACCTTACTCACCACATGGGACAGCCAAAGGGAGCTGAGCCACCATGAGATTTTGGAATACCTGGAGCTGGACGACCTGCGGCGGCTGATGGAGCGCCTAGCCTACTGGATTCACTGCCAAGGCGGTGTTGGGGATACGGAAGGCGGCACCCTGATTGACCGCGATGAGCTGGTGGTGCAGCTGACGAAGTACATCGGCGAGATGAAGCAGGTGGAGCGTCATCAGGCGAGGGCGGAAGCCAAGCGCTTTTTGGAGCACATTGTGCGCGATCGCGCGGGGCTGCTGAGCCTGCAGGGGCAAGACCGCTATGCCTTTGTCCATAAAACCTTTCAGGAATATCTGACGGCGATGGAAATTCGCGATCGCCAGGAGGAGGGGTTTGATGTGGTGCTGGAGCATGTTGAGGAGCATCTCCATAACCCACACTGGGAGGAGGTGCTGCTGCTGCTGATTTCTCAGCAAAAGCGCAACAATCCGGCGAAGGTGCTGAAGGCGATTTTGGCGCATGATACGCCCTACGAATCGTGGCTGCATCGCAACCTGCTGTTTGCGGGCAATGTATTGGGAGAAAACGTTCCGGTTGCGGATGGTGAGCTGGTGCGCTCAATTTTGCAGCGCCTGATGGATTTAGAAGCTTCTCAATCCCCCCTAGTCACTCAGACTCTACGCAGCCGTGTCCTGCGCGCGATCGGTGACCTGTATGAGACTGCGTTTGAACAGGTCGCTCTAACTGAACTGAGGGACTACAGCACTAGCTTGGACCGCTGGCGATTTCTAGAGTATCAGGGCAAGCTAGCTCCGGAGAAAACGGCATTAGAACTCGTTGCGCTGCTCAACGATAGCGACTCAAATGTCCGCTATAGCGCTGCTGAGGCCCTAGGAAAGCTTGGTCAGGGATTAGATGCGGTGGTGGGCGGCTTACTTAACCTGCTCAACGATAGCGACTCAAATGTCCGCTATAGCGCTGCTGAGGCCCTAGGAAAGCTCGGTCAGGGGTCAGATGCGGTGGTGGGCGGCTTACTTAACCTGCTCAACGATAGGTACTCAAATGTCCGCTCTCGCGCTGCTGAGACCCTAGGAAAGCTCGGTCAGGGGTTAGATGCGGTGGTGGGCAGCTTACTCAACCTGCTCAACGATAGCAACTTTCTTGTCCGCT
>JBCCAG010000621.1:0-3006 GCA_039814955.1 Cyanobacteria bacterium P01_A01_bin.135 | reverse complement strand
CGGCGGATGAGAAGGTGCCGCTAGAGCCAATTCCAATGGGAAAGCTGAAGCGGACTGAGGTCCAGAAGCAGCAGGAGCTGGTGGACGAGACGGGTTGAGGCATTACCATCGCCATGTCTTCTGCAGAGGATGAGATGCGGCATGATCGCGCTCGCGCTCGCTACAGCGCCTCCTTCAACCAAAATGACTAAGCCGACGAGGGCCGCTGACAACGATACAGCACATGCCGCTGCAGCGGATGCCCCGCTGGCAGAGCCGGATGGTCAAAATCTTCCTCAGGGCAGTGGGCCATTCCTAAGCGCTCCATCACCGCCCGCGATCGCCGGTTTTCCACCGCCGTAATCGACACAATCTCATCTAGGTTCAGTTCCTCAAACCCATAGCGCAGGGCCTCCCGCGCCCCCTCTGTCGCGTAGCCCTGGCCCCAAAACTGCCGCCCCAGCCGCCAGCCGATCTCCACGGCGGGGGCAAAAGGAACGTCAAAATCCAGCGTGTCTAGGCCAGTAAAGCCGATAAATTCACCGGTATCCCGCAGCTCCACCGCCCAAAAGCCAAACCCGTGCTGGTCAATGTGCTCGTTGAAGCGGGCTACGCTGGCGTCGGACTCCTCACGGGTCAAGCAGTTGGGGAAGTAGCGCCGCACCTCGGGGTCAGCGTTGAGCTGGGCGAAGGGTTCTAGATCTGAGGGTTGCCAGGGGCGCAGCCGCAGCCGGGGGGTAGTGAGCATGGCGCTTGAGTCTAAATTTGCCAAATCTACCTTACCAGCGGCAGCGAAAAGCGGAAGGTGCTGCCCACCCCTGGGTCACTCTGCACCGTAATCTTGCCGCCTTGGAGCTCCACCAGCCGCCGCGAGATAGCCAAGCCAATGCCCGTCCCCCCTGTTTGGCGATCGCGGGAGCGGTCGGCCCGCCAAAAGCGCTCGAACACCAAGGGCAGGTCTTCCGGGGTAATGCCGATGCCTGTGTCCGTCACCGCGACCCACAGCAGGCTGTCATCGGGCTCAGCAGCAGCGCTGATTTTCACCTGCCCTGCCGGCGTATAGCGCAGGGCGTTACCCACTAGGTTCACCAGCACCTGCTCCGTGCGGGACGGGTCGGCCCACACTGGGGGCAAGTCGGCAGGGGCATCCAAGATGACCGCCACCTCGAGCCGCTGATTCTGAAAGCGTTGGGCGATCGCCGCTAGCAGCGGGTAGAGGGCAAAGGCTTGGGGGGCGATGGGCAAATACCCCGCCTCCAGCTTTGACAATTCCTGCAGGTCTTCCACCAAGCGGCCCATGCGCCGCGTCTCCCGAGTTAGGCGGTGGTATAGGTCACCGGAGGCCTCGATGGTGCCGTCTTCCAGGCCTTCCAGGTAACCTTCTAAAACCGTCAGCGGTGTGCGCAGCTCGTGGGTCAAATCGCTCACTAGATCCCGTCGTCGCTGCTCCACCCCCTCTAGCTCGTCCGCCATCCGGTTGAAGCTTTGGCCTAGGCGGTGCAGCTCGGGTATGGGGATGGGAGGCACCCGGGAGTCGAACTTGCCGGCGGCAAAGCGGCGGGTGGTAGCCTCAATCTGGTTTAAGGGCCGGACGATGCGGCGGGTGAGCCAGTAGCTGACGCCCCCCGCTAGGGGAGCCCCCACCAGCAAAGACCACAGCGCCCCCCGGCTCCAGGCCGCTTCAAAGCCCCGCACCAGCTCCGTGCGCACCTGCCGGACGCTGCCGAATCCCGCCACCTCGATCTGCCGCAGCCGCAGCACAAAAAAGCGCGGCGAGGACACTTTGCCCACCACAAACAGCGTCGTCAGCCCCACCACTAGCACCGCAATATGCGACCAGAACAGCCGCGAGGTGAGGGAGATTTTTTTAGGCGGCTTATTCATCCTCAAACTTATACCCCACCCCTACCACCGTCTTGATGAACTGCGGCTCGCTGGGGTCGGGCTCCACTTTTTTGCGCAGCCGGGCCACATGGGTATCCACCACCCGCTCGTCCCCAAAAAAGTCGCTGCCCCACAGCTTCTCGATCAGCTGGGGCCGATTCCACACCCGACTAGGGGCGCTGAGGAAGGTGGTCAGTAGGTCAAATTCTAAAGGGGTGAGGTCTAGGGTACTGCTGCCGCCCTGCCCCGTTTGCTGCGCCACCCGCTGGTCCAAATCTACAAAAAAGTGAGGTGTCGTCAGGGTATTGGCCTGGCCGCCCTGGCGCAGCGATCGCCGCAGCAGGGCCCGCACCCGCGCCACCAGCTCCCGGGGGCTAAAGGGCTTGGTCATGTAGTCATCTGCCCCGGTAGAGAGCCCCACAATCCGGTCCAACTCTTCCCCTTTAGCGGTGAGCATGAGGATATAGGGGTCTTTGGGACCAGGGGATTGACGAATGCGGGCACAGACCTCTAGGCCATCCAACTGCGGCAGCATCAGGTCTAGGATGATCAGGTCGGGAGCGATCGCCTGAAACTCGCGCAAAGCGGTCAGCCCATCCCGGCAAACGTGGCAGGCAAACCCCTCTTTCTCCAAATATAGGGTCAGGAGCTGGGCGATTTCGGCTTCGTCTTCAACGATGAGGATGTTCATTGGTCCATATCGCTAAGCTATGGCAGCGCCCCAAACTTCTCTAACGAGCGGCGGGTAGGGCTGGGCGGAGGGGAGGCTGAGGGCGGTCGGTTTGAATCAGCAGCTCACGGACGGCGCGGGCCACCAGGCGCTGGGACAGCTCCCCCGCCACGTCGCGGCCCATGCGCCGAAACTCCGGCTGGCTGAGGACATGGGGGATCAGCTCGATCACCAGCTCCGGGTTGAACCCCGGCGTTTCCCGCAGGATGTCGAGGATGCGCATCACATGGGCTAGGGTCTCGGACTGGGGAGCCACCGGCACTTTCGGCTGTAGCCCCACCTGCTCCCGAATGCTGAACACCGCCTGCTGCAGGGCCCGACGGCCTAGCCCGTCGATGGAGGCCACAATCGTATCCACTAGGCTTTCCCTAATGAACTCGCCGCGTGGGGAAAATACAAAGTTGACGGTCTGG
>JBCCAG010000181.1:0-6494 GCA_039814955.1 Cyanobacteria bacterium P01_A01_bin.135 | reverse complement strand
TTGGGGAATTTTTGTTCGCCTATTTATCGGCTTTCACAGCACCTGCTGCGTCAACAGCGTCTGCCATTTGCTGGGCTACCGCAACTACACTGTGTCCGATCATTCCACTAACTGCTGGTGGGTGGCGCTGTTGACCTTTGGAGAAGGCTGGCACAATAATCATCATGCGGTCCAATCGTCAGCCCGGGCCGGATTCCACTGGTGGGAGATTGATTTGGCCTGGCAAGTCGTGCGGCTATTCAAGGCCCTCGGCTGGGCTACCCAAGTCAAAACCATGCCTGACGTAGAGCCGGTGCGCTAACCCCCTTTATGACCCAAGACAAAGCTTCCCCAACCCAAACTGTTCTCGATGCCGCCACCGATTCAAAGCTGGCGCAGCGGCGCAGCCAGCCCAGTGGGGAGCGCTACCTGTACGAATTGCTCAGCCTGATTGAGTCTGGGGACCTGACGGTGGTCAACCCCGACGGCGATCGCTTTCAGTTCGGCACCCCAGGCAGCTCGGTGCCGGTGGAGCTGCACATCCACAACCCCAACACCTACGACCGCATCTTTGCCTTTGGCGTTCTCGGGTTTTGCGAAGCCTACATGGAGGGCTGGTGGGACGAGGGTGACAGCAGCCTGGTGGAGCTGATTGGTTTGCTGTACCGCAGCGACGTGTACGCAAAAGCCCGCGATCGCGTCAAGCTGGGGCTGCTATTCAAAATTGTCAGCCAGCGGCTGCGCACCCTGCCCACCCGCATTCAAACTAGCCGCGAGAATGTTCAGCACCACTACGACCTGGGCAACGACTTCTACCAGCGGTTTTTAGATCCCACCATGACCTATTCCTGCGGCTACCAGCTTCAGGAGAGCGATTCCTTAGAGCAGATGCAGCGGCAAAAGTACGAGCTGATCTGCCGCAAGCTGGCCCTTGAGCCGGGGGAGACCCTAGTGGACATTGGCTGCGGCTGGGGGGGCATGCTGATCTACGCCGCCGAGCAGTATGGCATCTCCGGCACGGGCATCACCTTGAGCCAGGAGCAGGCGGCGCTAGCCCGTCAGCGAATTGCGGAAAAGGGGCTGAGCGATCGCCTAGAGATTCGTATCTGCGACTACCGAGAGCTGCAGGGTCAGTACGACAAATTCGTCAGCATCGGTATGTTTGAGCATGTAGGCAAAGACTGCTTCGATACCTTCATGCAGCAGGCCTCAGCCCTACTCACCCCTGACGGTGTTGGCCTATTGCACACCATCGTCACCCGTAGCAAGGAGCGCAATGGCCCTTGGCTAGATAAGTACATTTTCCCGGGGGGCTGCTTGCCCCAGCTGCATGAAATCATGCAGGCTATGTGGGCCACAAAGCTCTCGGTCGCCCACTGCGAAAATCTCAAGCCCCACTACGCGGAAACCCTAAAGCACTGGGCCAGGAGCTTTACGGCCAACTGGGACGAGATTCAGACGCTAGACCCTAAATACAGCGATCGCTTTTTCCGCATGTGGTATATGTACCTGCAGTCCAGCGAATCGAGCTTTCGCCACGGCAGCTTGGGGGTCTATCAGATTCTGTTTTACAAGGGCCGCCCCTGGCCATTGGCGGTACCGCTTACTGCATCGCTGTAGCAACTCCTCCCGACCCCAAGGTTCGCTACCCGATTTGCATTAAAGGCAAGCGAGCTTGCCCTCCCGAGGATTGTGGGGGCGTTTGGGGTTACGTTGAATTTTTGGAGGCGATCGCCGACCCTGAGCACCCTCAACACACCGCGATGACAGAGTGGATTGGCGGAGAATTCGAGCCCGAGGTGTTTGATTTAGAGGAAGCTAACCGACAGCTCAAGCGCATACGCTAGATGCAGCAAGGCCTCCCAGTGGGGAGGCCTTGTCAAACCGGCAATTATGGAGCCGTTAATAGGCGTCCTGCAGCTCGTAGAAGTCAGGGGAGATATAGTCCTTGCGCAAGGGCCAGCCTTTCCAGTCCTCCGGCATCAGGATGCGCTTCAGGCCAGGGTGACCCTCGTACACAATGCCATACATGTCGTAGCTCTCCCGCTCTTGCCAGTCCGCCGCCCGCCAAATCCAGTAGACCGACGGCACTCGGGGGTCTTCCCGAGGCAGGAAAACCTTGAGGCGCAACTCCTCTGGTTCCACCACATCGTCAGACAGCTTGACCAAGTGATACATGCTGACCAGCTCCTTGCCAGGGCCCGCATCGTAAGCCGCTTGACACTGCAGGTAGTTGAACCCATATGCCAGTAGCGCGGTGGCAAATGGGATCAGCACCTCGCGGTCCACCTTAAGCACCTCAATGCCCTGGTGATCAGCCGGGAGAATATCGTGCTCAAAGCCATTTTCAGTCAGCCACTGAGAGATCTTCCCAGCCTCGATAAGCTCACCGCCCTGCTCTTCACCGCCCTCGGCAGACTTATTCTGTTCCTCAGCCACGTTCGACCTCCTTCTCCGCTTCTTCCATGGTCACTTCCATGCCGAACGCTTCCGCCAACTCCTTCGGCGGCGACTGGCGCTCTGCAGCCATCAAGTAGCTGCCATCATGAATTTGAGGGACGGCGCGCATCTCGTGGGAGCGGGTATAGTAGCGGTGAGTTTGGGCTCGGGTACCTCGCTCTTGAATGGCGTCTGCAGAGATCTTCTTGCGCAGCTTAATGATGGCATCCACAATAGCTTCAGGGCGGGGGGGACAACCAGGAATGTAGACATCCACCGGGATTAGCTTGTCCACACCGCGTACCGCTGTGGGGGAGTCCGCGCTGAACATGCCGCCCGTGATAGTGCAGGCCCCCATGGCAATCACGTATTTGGGGTCAGGCATCTGCTCGTATAGCCGTACTAAGGCCGGGGCCATCTTCATGGTGACGGTGCCCGCAGTGATCAGCAAGTCAGCTTGGCGGGGAGAGGCCCGGGGAATAAGACCAAAGCGATCGAAGTCGAAGCGTGAGCCAATCAGGGCAGCAAACTCAATGAAGCAGCAGGCTGTCCCGTACAGCAACGGCCACAGGCTAGATAGCCTCGCCCAGTTGTGTAGGTCATCCACTGTGGTCAAAATGACGTTTTCTGACAGCTCCTGGGTAACGCCAGGTGCCCCCGTCGGATTTGTGAGTTGCTCCAGGGCATTGCCGGAGCGGGCGCTGGGATTCATGACCATTCTAGTGCTCCTTTCCTCCATGCATAGACAAGACCAACAACGAGAATCGCAACGAAGATCAGAACTTCGATGAACGCCAGTAGTCCCAGCTGATTGAATGCCACTGCCCAGGGATAGAGGAAAACCACCTCTACGTCGAAGATGACAAACACCAAGGCAAACATGTAGTAGCGGATGTTGAACTGAATCCAAGCACCGCCGATAGGCTCCATCCCTGATTCATAGGTGGTTCGGCGCTCAATCCCTTGCCGCTTGGGGCGCACAAGGAACGAAACTCCCAAAGCCAGTACCGGCACCAGGCTACAAATGACTAGAAATCCTAAAAGATATTCGTATCCGCTCAGGACAAACACAGCGTCCACGGCCTTACCCGTTCAAAATGTTACGTCTCAATGTTACCTTTTTTTTCATTGTAAAAGCCCCTCCCATAGACTGCTATGCCGAATTGGCCATATTTGTGGGGGTGCAAGGCTGAGCTAGGCGGGCTTTTGAGTAGGGCTGATTGGTATGGATAATTATGAGTGATAACGGCTGCTGCTTGGATCAGGGTGACGCTTACCTAAAGCTAGACCGGCGGCTGGAAGCTACCCTCACCCAATTTTTAAGACAGACCACCAAGGCCGGTGTTTTCCTGGGGTTAGACCAAAGCCGCCGCCTGCTTGCCGCAGTAGGGGAGCCCCATCGAGCGGTGCCCATGGTTCATGTAGCGGGGACCAACGGCAAGGGTTCGGTCTGTGCCTATGTGGCCTCGGCGCTGCGGCAGGCGGGCTACCGGGTGGGCCGCTATACTTCTCCCCACCTAGTGAGCTGGACCGAGCGTATCTGCATTGACGACCAGCCCATTGCCCCACAGAAACTGTTGGACCTGCTGACCGACCTTCAACAGACGGCGGCGCACCACGGCCTAGCGCCCACCCAGTTTGAGCTGGTGACCGCTGCTGCCTGGCTTCATTTTGCTCAACAAAAGGTGGATGTGGCGGTTATGGAAGTTGGGCTGGGGGGGCGGCTGGACGCCACCAACGTCTGCGATCGCCCCTTAGCCACCACTATCACCAGCATTGGCCGGGACCACTGGCAGCGCCTCGGCCCGACCCTAGCGGACATCGCCCGAGAAAAGGCCGGCATCTTCAAGCCGGGGGTGCCAGCGGCGATCGCGCCCCTACCGCCCGAAGCGGCGGCAGTGGTGCGCAACCGCGCCGCTGCAGTGGACTGTCCCTTGGTTTGGGTTACCCCCTCTGCCCCCAGCCCCACCGCCAACTCCCCCACCGCCCGCTTTTTGCCCCCCTCCCCCGAGTTTTCCCCGCTGACCTACCCGCTGGCGCTACCGGGAGCCCACCAGTACAGCAACTCAGCGGTGGCGATCGCCCTACTGCAGCTGCTGCGGCAGCAAGGCTGGGAAATACCCGACGACGCAATTCAGGCGGGAATGGCTCAAGTGAGCTGGCCGGCGCGGCTGCAGTGGATGCGCTGGCGGGGCAGGCCGCTGCTGGTAGACGGGGCCCATAATGCGGAAGCGGCGCTGGTGCTGCGCCAGTACCTAGACCAAACCTTGGGAGAGCGCCCCGTGAGCTGGGTAATCGGCATGCTGGCGACCAAAGATCACCCAGCGGTGCTGAAGGCACTGCTGCGCCCCGGCGATCGCGCTTGCTTTGTGCCTGTGCCAGATCACCAGAGCGCTACCCCGACTGACCTCAAGGCGATCGCGCGGGCGGTTTGCCCCCAGGTTCTGGTCCAGACCGCCGCTGATGGGGCGACTGGGTTAGACTGGGCTATTGCTCATGCCTCCAATATTGACAGTGATCCGCGGCAGGCGCAGCCTGTGCTCTGCGGCTCCCTATACCTGATCGGCCATCTGCTAGCTCAGTTTGCCCGGTAGCCGCCAAAAAGCCCCATTTGCCCCAAATACGGCGCATTCATCTGAAACCTTAAGGTTGCTTTAACTGGATCACCACCATCGGTAGCGTAAACTCGCTATCCTAGTAGACGAATGAAACTGTCAATCCTACAAGCAGCAAGATTGCATAGCGGGAGAAATAAAGCATGACCTGGCGTGGACAAACCAGCACTTGGGATCGGGTATTCGCCTGTCTAGTCTATGTGCTACCTCTGATGGAGGCCTACGCGCAGTATGGTCAAGTCTTCCTCTCTCAGTTTCCGCAGCTCAATATCCTGTTCATACCGCTGTGGCCGTTTTTGTTTGTCTATGGCCTCCTACTCAGCATCTTTCCCTTTGGTTTAGGCGGGCTCGTAATCTTCATCGCCCTAATTGCCCTAGTAGTGCGCAACGAGAAGATTCGGCATTTTGTCCGCTTCAACACGATGCAGGCCATTTTGATCGGTATTGCCCTCAGTATTTTTGGTCTTCTTTGGAGCCTGCTGTTCACGGTGACCCCTGGCTTTGGATCTTCTGGCGGCATCGGTGGCGGCATTCTGGGGGATACGGTCGCCAACGTGCTGTTTTTAGGTACAGTGGCTCTCTCGGTCTATGCCATCGTGCAGTCGGCGCGGGGTCGCTACGCTGAGATCCCAACCCTATCTGATGCTGTGTACATGCAGGTTCGGTAGCTACCCTTTTTAGCCGTTGCCCTTGTCCTTAGCTAGGGGCAGCTCAGCGACGCGGTTTTCCAATGCCCCGATGCCCTCAATAGTGATGCGCACTGAGTCCCCTATAGCCAAGGGACCAACGCCCTCGGGGGTGCCTGTCAGAACCACATCCCCAGGCAGAAGGGTCATGATTTGGCTGATGTAGGACACCAGGGCATCGGGCTTGTGTACCATGTCGCTGATGGTGGTGGACTGAGCCGGTTGGGAGGCATCGTTAACATAGGTTTCTAGCCGTGCGCCGGAGGGGATTTCCCGCACAATCCACGGCCCTAGGGGACAGAAGGTATCGAAACCCTTGGCGCGAGTCCACTGGCTGTCCTGGCGCTGCAGGTCTCGGGCGGTGACGTCGTTGGCGATGGTGTAGCCCCAAATTTTGCGGCAGGCCTCATCTACAGAGGCATTGCGGCAGCGATCGCCGATGACGAGAGCCAGCTCACCCTCATAGTCCACCCGGCTTGACTGGGGCGGATATTGGATATCTCGCTGGTTAGGAATCACGGTAGTGGAGGGCTTCAGAAACAGCAGCGGCTCTTTCGGGACGTCGTTGCCCAACTCTGCCGCGTGTTTGCGGTAGTTGCGGCCGACGCAGACGATTTTGGAAGGGGCACAGGGAGAGAGGAGGTCATAGGTACCGGGCTGGAGAAGCTGGTCCACGGGCTGTCCCTGTAGCCAAGGCGGGGCATCTAAAATTTGAACGCCGCGATCAAGCTGGAGAAGCCCGTAGTGAAGCTGCCCGGTTTTCGTCTGAACTCGA
>JBCCAG010000132.1:0-7659 GCA_039814955.1 Cyanobacteria bacterium P01_A01_bin.135 | reverse complement strand
CGTCCAAGTCGGGGCGCTCCCGCTGCCACTGCACCAAAATCTCATCAACTGGGTCGGAAGCCATCACGCCATTTAGAACCTTTGTATTGACAATCTTAACATTGAGGTACTTTTTAAGCTTTAGCATCAAGCTTCTTAGTGCCGAGATAAATGCTATAGTCTTGATGAAAAGTATCTTGGCATCAAGATAGATATGAAGCTATCTAACCGCGTATTTGATCTCCTCCTCACCGCATTAGCGCCCATCTCCTGGGGCACCACCTACGCCGTGGCAACGGAGTTTCTGCCGCCTAACCACCCGCTGCTGGTGGCATCGATGCGCGCTTTGCCCATAGGGCTCCTGATGACCCTTGGCAGGCGCAAGCTTCCCCAAGGGCACTGGTGGTGGCGCATTTTCATACTGGGGGCATTAAACATCGGCGTCTTTCAGGCCCTGTTATTCGTCGCCGCCTACCGCTTACCAGGAGGGGTGGCAGCCACAGCGGGGGCAATTCAGCCGCTGCTCGTTGTCCTATTCTCTTGGCTGATCTTGAGCCGCCGGCCTACGATACTCGCCATTGCCGCCGCTGCGACAGGATTTGTCGGTGTCGGGCTGCTGGTGTTGGGGCCGCAGGCTCAGCTCGATGGCCTTGGTATTATGGCAGCTTTGGGAGGTGCTATAGCTATGGGGATGGGGACAGTACTGGTCAAGCAATGGCACCCGCCCGTGTCCCTGATTACCTTCACGGCTTGGCAGCTCGCGGTGGGGGGGCTGCTGCTGCTGCCGCTGAGCCTAGCTGTAGAGGGTCCCTTTACAACCCTGACAAGGACTAACCTGTGGGCGTTCATCTACTTAGGCCTGATTGGGACCGGGCTCGCCTACGCCCTGTGGTTTCGCGGCATTGAGAAGCTAAGTGCGTCGACTGCCGCTTACCTGGGGCTATTGAGTCCGCTGGTCGCTACCTTGATTGGCTATATCTTCCTACAAGAAACTCTCACTGCGCTACAGCTCACGGGGGTTGCCGTGGTGCTTGCTAGCGTTTTGGTAGGGCAGCAAGCGACATCTTAGAAAGTTCTAGAGCAAACTTCATTTAATGAAAGCAAATCACGATGACTGAAATTCAACGAATTAACCCCAATCGGCTTGGTAATCCAACCGGCTATGGTTTTAACACCGTTGTTATCCCACCCTCTGGTAGTGCCCTCGTTTTTGTTGCTGGGCAAGGCGGGCGAGATGAGCAGGGCTATCTCGCAGCGGATTTTGAAACTCAGCTCAAGCAGGCGTTTGCCAACCTGCGGACGGCATTGGCCGCGGCGGGGGCGTCGCCAGAACAGGTGGTGAAGATCACTGTGCTCTCGGTGAACCACAACGCGGAGAAGCAAGCGCTGATTTCCCAGGAGCGCAACGCCATGTGGCCCGATGCTTTGGGAAAGCCCGCTAGTACCCTAATTCCGGTACCCCGGCTGGCGGGAGATGGCATGCTGTTTGAAGTTGATGCGATCGCCGCCGTTCCGGTTAAACCCCGCGCCAATTAGTCCTCCCCTCAAGCTATCCAATTCCATAGGAGACCCTAACCCATGACTCCCGACCAAATTCTTCAGCCCCTCCACTTACACCACCAAGAAGTTTGATCCCAAGCGGACCATTCCAGACGAAACCTGGCAGGCGTTAGAGCAGAGTCTTGTGCTGGCGCCATCGTCCTTTGGCCAGCAGCCCTGGAAGTTTTTCGTCATTCGTAGCCCTGAGCTGCGATCGCAGCTCAGAGAGCATGCGTTTAATCAGTCCCAGGTTGTCGATGCCTCTCACCTCGTGGTGCTGGCGAGCAAAATTAACCTCAACGATGGCGATGTTGACCGCTACATCGACCGCGTTGCCAACGTTCGCGGGCAGCCTAAAGATCAGTTTGAGGGTTTAGAAAACGCCATCAAAGGCTTTTTGCACGACCCGCCATTTCCACTGGAGCCTCAGGCTTGGGCCACCCGCCAGGTCTATATCGCCCTAGGATTTTTCCTCTACAGCGCCGCGCTACTGGGTCTTGATGCCTGCCCTATGGAGGGCTTTGTGCCCGATAAGTTTGACGAAATTCTTGGTCTCCCTGCCCAGGGCTATAGTGCCGCCGTACTCTGTGCTGCCGGGTACCGCGCCGCGGATGATGGGCTTGCTGATGCCGTGAAGGTTCGCTACGCCACTGAGGCCGTGGTGCAATATATCCCTTAAGGGCTTTACAATCGATAATTTTCTTGCTATGGATTGCTCAACGCACCGCCACGCAGGAGATTATCTTTATGGCCCTTCACGCTGAGCTACATAGACACCTAGGAGGCTCGGTTGTGCCCCGCGTACTGTGGCGCTACTTCCAGCGCAACGACGCCGAGCTCGCCCAGCGCTTCCCAGAATACGGCGAGTTTGAGGCCTTCTACACCCGCCCCCGTAATACCCTAGACGAGTACCTGGAACTGCACACCTTAGTGGAGGGAGTACAGACCGAAGCGGCCCTGCCCTACTTTGTCTACCGGCTAGTGCGGGGGGCCTACATCTTTGAGAACCTAGCCTACCTAGAGCTGCGCTATACCCCCTACCTAAGGACGCCGGAGCACCTGAGCCAGCGCGATCGCATTGAGGCCATGGCCCAGATTGTCAAAGTGGTGGCGGAAGCCGGTCGGGTGGGCAATTATCCTATTGCCCTGCACCAAATCCTCTGTATGCATTCCCGGCTGCCCTACGAGGTGAACCGGGCCATTGTTGATTTAGCGGTAGCTTCCCCCGAGGTGTGCGCGGTGGACCTAGCCGGCGGGGATGCCCACTACCGCGATCGCTTAGAGGAGTACGCCGCCCTGTACAACTATGCCCGGGAGCAGGGCCTCAAAACCACCGGACACCTATACGAAACGGCTGATGGCTGCTATCCAGAGCTGCTGCCCTACCTGATGCGCATTGGCCACGGCATCCAGATTCCACTGCGCCATCCCCACCTGCTCAAAGAGGTGGCGGCCCGGGGGCAGTGCCTAGAGGTGTGCCCAACCACCTATCTCAAGACGGGAACATTGCAGGAGCTCAGCCAGCTAAGAGAAGTATTCAGCCGCTGCTTTGACGCTGGGGTTGATATCGCGATCTGCACCGACAATGCCGGGCTGCACAACGTCCGTTTGCCGTTCGAGCACGAGCGCTTACTTACCCACGACATCATCGGCTTTGAGCAGCTAGAAGCCTGCCAGGCGGCGTCGTTTCGCCATGCCTTTGCCTGGCCCCACGGCAGTGCCCCCAGCTCTATCCTCTCAGATGCCCTCAAGCAAGAGTCCCCGCAAGCGGCCTCTCCCCTGTCGCCCCAGAGCTAACCTACGTCTCTCTCTAAAGACCAGGTAGATTGAGTCCGCCCGTAAGCTCTTCCATCCGCTCTCGCATAGTGGCGGTGGACTTGTTGTAGGCGTCTTTCATCGCCGCGGTGAGCAGGTCTGACACGACGCTGACCTCTTCCTTCAGCACATCGGGGGAAAGCTCTACTCGCCGGGGCTCCTGGTTACCGCTGACGATGACTTTGACGAGCCCGCCACCGGCTTGCCCCTCAATTTCCATCTCCTCTAGCTCTTCTTGGAGACGCTTGGCCCCTTCCTGCACCTGCTGCGCTTTCTTAAAAGCGTCAGCTAGCTCTTTCATCTTGCCCAGGCCCAGGCCGAATCCTTGCCCTTTTGTCATCTTGTGCTTTACCTATCGGGGTTTACAGATGGGTTGCCATGATACATGGCTTGATTATCTTAACCAATTTTCGCCCTTACCATCGCGATCGCCCCCCTGGGATGGCCCCAGCCTGATGCGTCCCTGGCCGACTGCCCGCCCCGTCAAAATTCTCCCAGCAGCTTCACCTCTCGGTGCAGCCTCACTGACCACTTGTCCTCAACGCGATCGCGCACGTGGGTAATCACCTCGAGAATGTTTTGGGCGGTGGCTCCCCCTAAATTAACGACGAAGTTCGCGTGGAGTAGGGAAACCTGAGCCGCGCCTACTTGATAGCCCTTCAGCCCCGCTTGCTCAATTAACCGTCCCGCTTTATCGCCCTTCGGGTTGCGAAAGACACTGCCGCAGTTGGGCAGATTATAAGGTTGAGTGGTGTGGCGGTAGTGGAGGAAGTCTTTGGTAGTTTGGGTAACCTGCTGCGGACTGCCGCCCGGCGCTAGCTGAAAGGTGGCATAGGTAACGAGGCCGGGCTGCTGCTGCAGCACCGAGGTGCGGTAAGCAAACTGCAGGTCCTCATTACTCATCTGCTGGAGGGTGCTGTCGGGCAGCAGCACCTGGGCGCTTAAAAGGCTATCAGACGTGGCTTGGCGATGGGCCCCTGCGTTCATGACGACCGCCCCACCCACGGTACCGGGGATGCCCGCCGCCCACTCAAAGCCAGCCCAGCCCAGTTCAGCCACCTGCCAGGCCAGGCGGGCCACCGGGTACCCCCCTGTCGCCCCCACCTGAGCCAGCTCTGGATCAATCTGGCTGTGGCGCAGCCGCCGCAGGCAAATCACGAGCCCCTGTAGACCGCGATCGCTGATTAATAGATTAGTACCAGCGCCCAGCACTGTTACCGGCAACCCCCGCTCCTTGCCCCATTGCACCGCCTCCGCTAGCTGGTCAAGGGTTTGGGGCGCTACAAACAGCTCCGCAGCCCCCCCGACTTGAAAAGAAGTAAGTTTGCTCAGCAATACGCCAGAGCGCACCTGGCAACTAGTTTGAGGAAGATTGATATCTCGCAGCACTGTCCCCATCGGCTGCCCGCCGACAGCAGCTGTGGTCGTGGAGCGCTGATTCTTCACTATGGCAAGACCCTCAGCGTCAAAGGTGTGGTTTAGGGAGCTAGACATAGCGGGATAAACAGTATTGGCAAGGGTGGGCAGACGCCATCCGGAAGATTCAGAGCTGATTACCGGAGGCGCTAGCGCGCCAGGGGTTGTCCATTGTGTTGTACACTGCATTGCCGATGAAAGGCAATTAAATCAGGAATTATCTGATTTAGGTTGCCCGCCCCTAGAAACAGCGCCACATCGCCAGGGCGCAGCATCTTGCTCAAGTAGTCAGACAGGGCTTTGAGGGTAGGCTGGTAGCTGACGCCCCCGTGCTGACCGGCATGATTAGCCTTAATGGCCTCTGCTAACGTCTTCCCGCTAATTCCGGGAATCATTGCTTCTCCAGCCGCATAAATATCGGTGAGCACTACTTGGTCGGCTTCGGCAAAGGCTTGGCTAAACTCATTTAAAAACGTCAGCGTGCGACTGTAGCGGTGGGGCTGAAAAATTGCCACGATTCGTCGATTTTGGGCCTGCAGCCGCGCTGCCGCTAGGGTTACCTGAATCTCGCTGGGGTGGTGGGCGTAGTCATCGATAAAGGTAATTTGATTGGCTTCTCCCTTCAGTTCATACCGTCGCCTTGCCCCCTCAAATCCATTTAGCGCCTCAGCAATGACTGCGAAAGGCAGTCCCAGCAGCCGCCCAACGGCGACCGCGGCCAGACTGTTGCTCAAGTTGTGGGCCCCTAGCACCTGCAAGTTTAGCTGTCCTAGCGGCTGATTTCGCTCCCAGACAGTGGCGCTGGTGCCCCGCTCTCCGTAGTGGATATCGCTGGCCCGGTAGTCTGCCAAACTCTCGGCATTGATGCTGTAGGTAGTGGTAGGGCTGAGGGTTTTGGAGATGGTGTCGCAATCTGCACAGGCAACGAGAATCTGAGCTTGATCAGCAAACCGCCTAAAGATCCTCACAACATCGTCGATGGAGCTGTAGTGGTCGGGGTGGTCCAGCTCAATATTCGTAATCACTCCAATTTGAGGCGAAAACTTTACGAGGGAACCGTCTGATTCATCCGCTTCTGCTAGCAGAAAAGGCCCTGACCCCACGCGGGCATTTCCCTGCCAAGCGCTCACCTCTCCCCCCACTAAAATCGTCGGATCGAGGCCAGCCTTTAAAAGGACGTAGCCAATCATGCTGGTGGTGGTGGTTTTGCCGTGGGTACCCGCGACAGCTAAACCGCGGTAGCGCTGCATCAACCCCGCCAGAACATCAGAGCGGTGAAAGATGGGGCAGTTGAGGTCAATGGCGGCCCGATATTCTGGATTGGTTTTTGAGATCGCCGTGGAGCAGATCACCTGCGGGGTAAGACCGGTCGGCGCGCCCGGCTGGGCGTCAGCCGCTGCGGAAAAGGCCGCCAAGTTCTCTGCCGTTTGCCCCTCAAAGATGCAGGCTCCGTGCTCCTGCAGCCGCTGGGTAATGTGGTTTAGCCGCTTATCGGAGCCGGAAACCGAGAGCTTTTGCTCAAGCAGCACGTGGGCGATCGCCGACATACCAATCCCCCCAATCCCAATGAAATGGAAAGGGCGCCCGGTAAAATCGACCTGTATTCCTATAGTCTCAAGCATTCACTCTCCTCACACCGCCTCGTAACCCTTCTGCGTACCGGGATATCATAGCAAGAGTCTATTTTGTGAGCACCATAGAACGCAAGTCGCGGTGCCTGCAGGAGGGGGCTGCGTCTCGGCACCGCTCTAGGGGCAGTAGCCCAGTTGACTAAGTAATTTTGCTCAGTTTTTTTGCTGTCGGTACAGAGCAGTGCACCTTGAGGTGATATGATCTGACTCGATATTGGAGGTTTTGGATTTTAGTAAAGCGAGAGGGTAAGACGCAGTGATTAGAGTAGCGATTAACGGCTTTGGACGTATTGGACGTAATTTTTTGCGCTGTTGGTTAACTAGGGAAAACAGCGGGCTTGATGTGGTCGCCATCAATGATACGTCTGACCCTCGTACCAACGCACATTTGCTCACCTATGACTCCATGTTGGGCAAGTTGGACGATGATATTACCGCCGACGATAACTCCATCATCGTCAACGGCAAGGCTATCAAATGCGTCTCTGACCGAAATCCGCTAAACCTCCCCTGGAAGGCTTGGGACATCGATCTGATCATTGAATCCACCGGCGTCTTCCGTGATGAAGCGGGTGCCGGCAAGCACATTGAAGCGGGCGCTAAGAAAGTTCTGATTACTGCTCCTGGTAAGGGCGGCGGTGTGGGCACCTACGTGATGGGCGTCAACCACGAAGACTACAGCCACGACAGCTTTGATGTACTCAGCAATGCTAGCTGTACCACTAACTGCCTTGCCCCCGTGGTTAAAGTTCTCCATGAGAACTTCAACATCATCAAGGGCACGATGACCACTACCCACAGCTACACGGGTGACCAGCGGCTGCTAGATGCAAGTCACCGCGACGTTCGCCGCGCCCGTGCCGCTGCTCTCAACATTGTCCCGACGACGACTGGTGCGGCCAAGGCCGTAGCGCTGGTGATTCCTGATATGAAGGGCCGCCTGAACGGTATCGCTCTGCGGGTTCCTACCCCCAACGTTTCCGTAGTGGATTTGGTGGCTCAGGTAGAAAAGAAGACCATTACTGAGCAGGTAAATGAAACCCTTAAGGCGGCAGCCGAAGGCCCGATGAAGGGCGTTCTGGGCTATAGCGATCTGCCTCTGGTCTCCTGCGACTACCGCAAGAGCAATGACTCTTCCGTTGTTGATGCTAGCCTTACCCTGGTCATGGAAGGCGACTTGGTTAAGGTTGTGGCCTGGTACGACAACGAGTGGGGCTACAGCCAGCGGGTTGTGGACTTGGCAGAGCTAGTTGCTGAGAAGTGGCCTGCGTAAATTTCG
>JBCCAG010000240.1:0-5708 GCA_039814955.1 Cyanobacteria bacterium P01_A01_bin.135 | reverse complement strand
GCCGCCAACCTGGTAGGGTCCAAGGGGCCAGTCAAGCGCTCCATCAGACACCTGCTGACCCTGAGGAATCGCTCTTGTGGTCTGCGACAAGCAGATCGGCGGCGTCTTTAATTAGCGTGGCTGCGGGTAGCTCGCCTCTGGCAGCGCTGTGACCCTGCCGGGGAGTGGTGCCGTTGTAGCGCTCAGCGCTGGCCTGCCTGGCCTCTTTCCTGTGGGGCTTAAGCCGGCGGCTAAAGAAATCTCGATACAGAGGACAGCTCGGCTCAGCGCCTCTGGGAGTCAGCTTAACAAACCCGGCATCGTATAGGTCTGAGGTGGTGCGGTGGCTGAGCGCTACCGGATCCGCCGACTGGAGAACCTCCCGGTAGGCCTCCTGTAGAGGGGGGTGCCGCTGCAGGCGTAGCCCCTGCTGGTTGAGGTAATCATAGAAAATGCCTGCCTCCCCGGCTTGCCCAGCTTTGAGAACCCCGTTGAGGCTGATATCTCCATGGGCGAGGTGATAGAGTGCTAGCCGCAGCCGGTAAGGGTTGCCGCCCAGATAGTCTAGAAGCGCCAGGAGGTTATCGTTACCGTTATTTTGCAGCCACTCTAGCCCGTGGCGCTGGGTTAGGTACTGAAGCTGAGACAGCTCGAAATCGGGGAGCTTGATGGACAGGCCTACATTAAACGGCGATTGGTGGATGTTGAGGGGCAGGACGGCGTCTGTGGAGTGGACGATAATTAGACGCAGCTGCTGCCAAAGGGCGCTGCTCGCGAGGCCATAGCGCGATCGCTCATACCAGGCCCGCAGCAGTCCGAGGACGTTGGCCGCCACCATCGGGTAGTCAAACAAGATATCGACGTCATCCAGAGCAATCACCAGAGGCGACTGCACTTCGGGGAGGAGATACTGCTCAAAATAGTCGGTGCTATTGGCAAGCGGGCTGCAGATATCGTCTTTGTACTGGCTAAAGCGATTGGGGAGCCCGAGCTGCCGCGTCACCGTACTGCAAAAGCAGCTCAAAAAGGTATCGATATTCTCCAGAGATTCGAGTCCAATCTGCCGCATACTGAGGGCCACAACGGCAAAATCAGACTGCTGAGCGTAATGCAAAAGCCGCGCCATCAGGGATGTTTTGCCCGACAGCTTGACGCCCTTAATGCGCAGCAGCGCCCCCGGCTGGTGAATAGCAGCATAGCAGCGGGACTCAACGCCAGGGCGATCAGCATAGAGGGGTGACCCTAGCGGAACTTGCCCAACCGGCAGCTCTAGATCTACAGCCCGCAGAGGTGGCTGCCAGCCTGGGTCAAAGTGACCTGCCGTAGGTGGAGGAGACGGCTCTTTAAAGGAGCGCAAGGAAACGTCGGACAGCCGCTGGGAGCGATTGTTGTAGTGCTTGAAGCTGATGCGAAGATTACTTTTGGTGACCTTTCTACCCAGTACCTGTGAGAGACTCTGCCACAGTTGAGACCCTGTAATTCTTATGTAGTCCGTGGTGTAGCTAGACCCTTCAGCCATATCCTGATAGGTTTGGCCCAGCCATGTCTGCCGAAATACTAGCTCCTGCACGGGGGTGAGCTGCCTGGGGGCAAGCAGCCCGTCCAATAGCTCAAGGGCCGCATTGATATCGGCAGTCAGTTGTGGGTCGATCGCGTTGTCTACCATAGTGGGCTTTAGTCAGGGGGGATATGGCGAAAGTCTAACCGACAAGTAGCAGAGGCTTTTAGAGGGTGGCGGGGGAGCCCCAACAAGGCTACTAGCAGTATTGGCTTACATAACAATCCTATGTGATTTGATCCTCTGTGATTTGTGAGAGGGCGGGCGGCGTCCGCTCCTCCTCTCGCTTCACCGTTCATAAGCATCTAGGATCGCTATAGTTTGCTCATAAACTACTAGGTCTGCACCTCAAATCCGTAAAATGTTGGGCTTGTTGACCCAGGGCTGCCACTCAGTGAGGAAGTAGGACTTTAACCTGAGCAATGTGGCTTTTACAAAGATGATTTTTATAAAAGATGATAAGTATTCAAGTTAGGAGTGTCTATCGTCAGGTCAGCAGCATTGACGGTGGCGCCGCCTAAGTGCTAGCTGCACCTGGCCCGCTACACCGACTCATGACATCCAGCTCACTGCACCTATGAGCAGAGATATCTACCGGCAATGAACGCCCTGACCCCTTACGCTAAGCGGAAATAAGCTATCAACTCTAGACCGCCAATGCTGGTCAGCATATATGAGTAATTTAACCTCTCTGTACCTTCTTAACTAAAAAATAATCTTTGGATAACCATTTCATTGCACTTTAATCATCAGCGCTTAACAGTAGTTCGGTAGTTTACGTCTGGCCTGTGTTCTCAGGCTCCAATGACTAAGCGGTCCATACCCCGGAGATAATCCATGTCCATGAATCAAAGTACCAGCGCTCGTAACGTTGCCCTGCTCGCAGGGGCGATCGCGGCAACAGCGGCTACGGTTGGTACATCTATTCTGCCCGCTTCTGCACAGGATGCCATCGTGCAGATTGACGGTTCCAGCACCGTCTTCCCCATCACCGAGGCGATGGCTGAGGAATTCCAAGCTGCTAACGAAGGGACGGCTGTCGTCGTCGGTGTATCGGGTACCGGTGGTGGCTTCAAGAAGTTCTGTGCTGGTGAAACCGACATCTCTGGTGCCTCTCGCCCTATCAAGGACAGCGAAATTGAGCTCTGTGAAGAAGCTGGCATTAGCTTCATCGAAGTGCCCGTCGCCTATGACGCACTGACGGTTGTCATCAACGACGAAAACGACTGGGCAAGCACCTTGACCACTGACCAGCTCCGCACCATCTGGGAAGCGGGCGCTGAAGGCGAAATCACCAGCTGGAGCCAGGTTGACTCTGGCTTCCCCGACGTCGAGCTGGCACTATACGCGCCGGGTACGGACTCCGGTACCTTCGACTACTTCAACGAAGCCATTCTGGAAGACGAGGAAGGTGAGGAGCTAGGCCACCGCGGCGACTACACCGCCAGTGAGGACGACAACATCCTGGTGTTGGGGGTACAGGGCTCTGAAGGCGGCATCGGCTACTTTGGTCTAGCCTACTACCTAGAGAATCAGGACACCCTGACCTCAGTCGGGATCGACGAGGGCGACGGCGCTGTATTCCCGTCCTCTACAACGGTGGAAGACGGCAGCTACACTCCCCTATCTCGCCCTATCTTCATCTATGTGCGTGAGGACTCTCTAGATAAGCCTGAAGTAGCAAGCTTCGTTGAGTTCTACCTAGCCGACGAGAACCGCGGTCTAATCGGTGAAGTGGGTTACGTTCCTCTCCCTCAGGAGATGTACGAGCAGGGCCGTGCCGATGTCGGTATGTAAGCTAAGTTGCTAACGGCGCAGTTATTCTGTGGTAGATGAAGGTCATAAATAAACGGCGCTAACAGGGGGTTCGCCCCCCCACCGTTGACTTGTGGCTAGCCGCTTACAGAGTGATTGTGTCTGCGACTGGGCACAGCGCACATCTTTGTGGAGTATTCCTTGATGTGCGCTGCCGCCATGCCTAGATTTTCCACCACCTGTTCTATCTCCCGAGACTATGGCCCTGTCAGACTCGCCCACCCGCCCGCTCTGGAAGAAAATTCTCTTCCACCCAATGCTCTACATATCGCTACTGCTACATGGTCTGGTTTTCGCCATTCCGGGCTCGACTGAAGAGGAGACGCCAGAGGAGCTAGCGGAGGAGCAGGAAATCGAAATTACGATGCTCTCGCCGATTGTGGAAGAGCTGCCGCCAGAGCCAGAACCCATCCCGCCGACCCCGCCACCCGCCGCTGCTGCACCGCCAGCGCCAAGGCCCGCCCCGACGCCTCAACCCCAGGCCCCGCCGCCGACCCCCGCGCCGGAGCCGGAGCCCGAACCTATCAGCGAGTCAGCGCCCCCCGAACCGGAGCCTGAACCCGCCTACGATCCCGCCCGCGATCGCCAAGCTATTTCGGGGAGCTTGACCAATGTGCAGGGCTACCTAGCGGCAGAAGCCCAACAGCTGCCGCTGTTTCTGGGGCGATCGCAGCAGGCGCTGTTTCTAGAAAACGACCTGCCGCGGACGGGCATTGAAGGATTTGCAGTGCTCAACGACATTAAGCTGCAGGGCGGTGGCGGCAGCAGCGTAACCACCACCTTCGACCCCGCCACCCACATTCCTATTCAAGATGGCATGGTGATTAGCCAACTCATTGGCCAGGACTACGGCGGTGGCCCAGTGTATGAAATTACCACCGCTGACGGGGAGCCGGTGTTCTATGCCAACGCCGTTCCCTCTAAGTCTGGGGGGTCGTCAACGGTGCTGTTTTTATGGACCTACAACCCCAACAGCCCGCCCACAGCCGGTAGCTAAGGGCCGGCTGTACCCGGGTGTCGCCCCGATGCCGCGCCTCAATGTCGCGCTTTTGGGTAAGGTGTTATTCTCGAAGGCATGCTGACCCTATACCCTGAAATTTCCCCCTACGATACCGGCATGCTGTCCGTATCGGACCGCCATACCCTCTACTATGAGCAAGCGGGTAACCCTAACGGTAAGCCGGTGGTATTTCTCCACGGCGGCCCAGGCGGGGGAAGTAACCCCAACTACCGCCGCTACTTTGACCCTAAACTGTGGCGGGTGGTGCTGTTTGACCAGCGAGGCTGCGGGCGCAGTACTCCCCATGCTGACCTGAACGAGAACACCACCTGGGATCTGGTGGCGGATATAGAATGGCTGCGATCGCACTTAGATATTCCGCAGTGGGCTGTATTTGGGGGTTCCTGGGGCAGCACCCTGGCGCTGGCCTACAGCCAAACCCACCCCGAGGTTTGCACCGGGCTAATCTTGCGGGGCATTTTCATGCTGCGCAAAAAGGAGATTCGCTGGTTTTACCAAGAGGGGGCCAGCTATCTATTCCCCGACGCTTGGGAAGACTACCTGCGCCCCATTCCCCCCGAGGAGCGTGGGGACATGGTGACGGCCTACTACAAGCGCCTTACCTCAAACGATGCTGCAGTGCGCCAGGCAGCCGCCCGCGCTTGGTCGGTGTGGGAGGCCAGCACCAGCCGCCTGATTCCGTCTGAGCAGGCCCGCAGCCGCTTTGCTATGGACCGGTTTGCGGAGGCCTTTGCCCGCATCGAGTGTCACTACTTCATCAACCACGGCTTTTTAGAGGGCGAGGACCAGCTGCTCCACAATGTGGACCGCATTCGCCACCTGCCCTGTGTGATGGTGCAGGGGCGCTACGATGTGGTGTGCCCGATGGTGACGGCGTGGGAGCTGCACCGCGCCTGGCCAGAGGCTGAGTTTGTACTGGTGCCGGATGCAGGTCATTCCGCCGCTGAGCCGGGGATTGTGGATGCCCTGGTGGGGGCGACGAATCGGCTGGGTCAAGCCTGAGGGGTGATTGGACACGGGGTTCCAGTACGATGCCAAATGCCTAAGATTTCGTTTCCGCTCCTATCTCCCCTCCTGATGCTGCTGGCTTACGGCAGCTTTGGCTGGTTCTTGAGTCACCAAGCCAATGAGGTGTGGATGTGGCTGGCGGCGATCGCCTTTATCTTGGGGCAGGTGCTGATGCTCACGGTTTTCACCCACCGCTCAAAGCTGATCATCGATTCCTGGCTGCGCTCTGATCTGGGCTACTTCTCCTGCGTGATTCTAGGGGCCCTGCTGGTGGCCTTCGCCTTTATTTGGGTGCGCATTTTTGGCTATATCTTGGTGGTGCTGGCT
>JBCCAG010000535.1:0-3465 GCA_039814955.1 Cyanobacteria bacterium P01_A01_bin.135 | reverse complement strand
ATCCCCACAAAGGTTGAATTATATGCGCTTATCTATTCCCAGACAGTGGCTGCGGACCCTCGCCCTCGCCGCTGTGTCCTGCCTCTTTTCCCTTGCCGTCGTCGCCTGCGTTAGCGGCGGCGACACCAACGTCACCGCCCAGGACTCATCCGGCGGGGCCTCTAGCCTCGATCGCATCATCGAAGCGGGCACCATCAGAATTGCCGTGCCCCAGGACTTTGCCCCCTTCGGCTCCACGGATGCTGACGGTAACTTGGAGGGCTACGACATCGATGTGGCGAATCTGATTGCCGAAGACCTGCAGGTGGAGCTAGAGCTGGTCCCCGTCACGAGCGATAACCGGATTCCCTTCCTGCAGACCGAAAAGGCGGACCTAGTAATCTCCAGCATGGGGGCCAACCCCGAGCGGGCCAAGTCCATTTTCTTTTCTATCCCCTATGCGCCCTTTTTCTCGGGTATCTACGGCTCGGGGGACATCACCGACGTCAGCGCCTTTGAGGATTTGGACGGCTACAAGGTTGGGGTAACCCAAGGTACCTTAGAGGATCTAGAACTCACTGAAGCTGCCTCCGACAACGTGGAAATCCAGCGCTTCGCCGACAATAGCCTCACCGCTTCAGCCCTGGTCTCAGAGCAGGTGGATATGATCGCTACGGGTAATGTGGTGGCATCGGAGCTAGCCAAAAACAACCCCGACAAAAACATCGACGGCAAGTTCATCATCAAGGAATCCCCAGCCCATATTGGCTTGCGGCGGGGGGAGATGGACCTGCTGCAGTGGGTGAATACCTTCGTGTACCACAAGCGCCTCGGCGGCGAACTAGACGACCTCTCCCAAAAGTGGCTAGGCGAGCCGTTGCCAGAGCTACCCGCCTTTTAAAGCGTTGGTGGCCTGTGGCGAGCATTAAAGAGGGCAAAACCCTAGCCCGCCACAGCTTCACCCACGGACTACTGTGCAAGTTAACCACTAGCCCAACTCCAAACAGCACCCACCCGCAAAAGCCAAATCCAAAATCCCCTGTGCAGGGGGTCTGGTGGAGGCACTCCGTCCCCCAGCTAGGGGGTTTGGGGGCAGCGCCCCCAAGTACCAAGTCAAACTCCCTTAAATCTCATCCGTCCTCGCCGCCATAATAAAATCATTCTCATGCAGCCCCCCAATTGCATGGGTCCACCAGGTCACCGTCACCTTTCCCCACTCCGTCAGTAGCGCCGGGTGATGGCCCTGCTCCTCAGCGATCGCCCCAACCCGGTTGGTAAAATCCAGCGCCGCCTGAAAATTAGCAAAGGTAAACGCTCGCTGCAAGCGGTCCTCCCCATCCACGGTAATCATCTCCCACTGCGGAATCTGAGATTTGAATTCACCCGCCGCCGCTGGAGAAATCGGATCGACGCCGCCCTCGCAAGGGACACATTTCTTATCGGTGAGTGCCATAGCAATCTCCTTCAGCAAAGCAACAGTATTAGGGTAACGCCCTTCCCTCTCCTCGTGGTGCGGCGATTGCCTCAGCCCGCCTATTCTTTGGCACCAGCGTCCCCCTTTGTATAGATTGAGCAGCGCACGAAAAAATACTACCCTACGGGCATAGCCTCTAGCGCCGTCAGCTCGCCCTTAGTCCTATGTCAAGACGTCCCGCGTCCCCCCGCAGCCAGCCTCGTCGTTCTTTTAACGCTCGTCCGCGGCCCCAGCGGCCTCGCCGTCAGCCCCAGCCAGTAGCTCACTGCCCCTGCTGCGGCACGGATGAGCATCTACAAATTTTGGGCGATCGCTACGGTAAACGCACCCTGCCCAGCTACGGCGACCTGGTAAAAGATTGGCTGGGCCAGAGCCCTAAAACCCGCCGGGGCGAGCGGCTAAGCGCCCCCAACCGAGACCCTGTGGGCCTAGGCTGTGTGGCATTGGGGGGCATGGTGGGGGCTGCGGCCATTGGTGCTGCGAGCCTGCCAGTGCTGGGGGTAACGGCAGGGGTGACCGCCTACGCCCGCCACCGGGTCAATAAGCGCTACCGCAAGGTCTACGCGCCGGAGTACCGCAAATGGGCGCGATCTCTCTACTGTGAGCAGTGCGACATTGTTTTTGGCCCTGAAGACGCATCGGTTTAAGGCTGAGGCATTGGCCCATACAAACAGCAAAGCCCGTGATCTGCAGATCGCGGGCTTTGCTATGGCGTGTTAGCCCCTAGGCGATGCCGTTACCCGAGTCAACCGGAAGCACCGAAACAAAATTATCCGCCGATAGGCTGCTGTTGTTAATGACAACTGCCAGGGTCTCACTACCCAGGGAGATAGTGGTGTCGCCACCATCAACGCTGAGGGTGAGGTCTTCGAAGAGGATATTCAACAGCTCGAAGGTGTCGTTACCCTCCACATTGAAGCGGAAGACGGTATCCGTGCCCGCGCCCGACTCCAGGACAACGCTATCGCTGCCAGCGCCCGTGCGGATTTCGTCGTCGCCGAGGCCACCGTTCAGTAGGTCGTCGCCCCCATCGGCCCGCAGCAGGTCATCCCCCGCATTGCCGAACAGCTGGTCGTCGCCCTGTCCGCCGCGAATCTCATCTGCGCCAGCGCCCCCAAACAGGATGTCGTCATCCTTAGCACCCCGGATCACATCGTCGCCAACGCCGCCGCGCATCTCGTCGTTGCCGGAGCCGCCCCGCATAGTGTCGTCACCCGCGTTGCCGGTCATGGTATCGTCACCCGCGTTGCCCAGCATGCGATCGCTGCCAGCCCCGCCTGCGATGGTGTCATCCCCAGCTAAGCCGCGCAGGTTGTCATCCCCTGCGCCGCCGTCCATCTCGTCATCCCCCCGACCGCCAAAGATGTCGTCAGCGCCACCTAGACCGGCCAGAATGTCGTCGCCGTCGTTGCCCCGCAGGGTCTCGTCAGCGTCGGTACCGCTTATGTCATCGTCGCCCAGGGTACCAATCAGGCTGCCAGTAGCGCCGCCAGTGAGTACCGTATCGGAACGGACGTCCAGGTTCTGGATGCGGGTGTCATCTTCGGGAGCCGTCTCTTCCTCAGAGAAGGGAGTGTTGGCAAAGTTTTCCGCTAGGAATTCAGCGAAAGCGTCCTGCTCGGTGCCGTCGGGAGCGAAGGTGGCTGCACCCGTGCGGGGGTCCTCTTCCTCCCTAAATAAGTCAACCCGGTCCTCACCAAAAACGTCGAAGGGATAGCCGTCGCCGCCGTCCGCCAAGAAGTTTAGGGTGACGATGCGGATATTGCGGTCGGGGTCGCCCACAAGCTGACCGTTTTCAACCAGTACGTCGACAATGTTGCCGTCTTCGTCGGTGATGGCAGCGCTCTGGATGCGGTTGCCGTCAGTCACCAAGTTGCCGTCGTCGTCAAACTCAATGGCTTGACCGCTGTCGTCAAAGCTAAAGGAGATACCGCTCACCTGAGGGAACTGGCCCGGGGTCGCGCCGTCTTCAGTGCCAGCGACGCCCTGCTCTAAAATCTGACGCAGCTCGT
>JBCCAG010000182.1:0-6448 GCA_039814955.1 Cyanobacteria bacterium P01_A01_bin.135 | reverse complement strand
CCTGGAGTATTTGAGCCAGCTAGAGCGGCGATTGGGGGACCAGCAGGGCAACATTGCCGACTTTATTGCCCTATTCAGCGGCACCCTGGGCATTTTTGAAGTGCTGATGCAGTGGTTTGTCTCCAGCCGGGCCATGGAGCGGCTGGGGGTGTTTGTGGTCAGCGCGCTACTGCCCATCTTGATTATTCTTTGGAGCGGCTTTACGCTGATTGGGCTGGTGCCCGTCTTCGTCGGGGTGCTGATCCTCAAATTTGCCGATGAGCTGTTGCGCTACACCCTGATTGCCGCCACTGGGCCGGTGATGTTTCAGCCCATCCCCACGGCGAATCGCAACCGCATCCAAGAACAGGTGCGGGGACTGGCGGAGCCGGTGGCCATCGGGTTAACGGGGGTAGGCATCTTCGGCACCATCTGGCTGTGCCGCCGCCTGCTGCCCAACGCGTCACCGGACTTTTTGTCTCAGGCGCAGACCTTTGTGTTTTTGGCCCAGATTATGGGGCTGGGGATTATCTGGCTATTTTCGGTGTGGGTGCTGCGCGATCGCTACCTGGAGCTGCTGGTGCTGAGCGCCGAGCGGGGGCAGCTGGTGGCCACCCGAGATATGGACACCCGCGCCTTTAAGCAGGCCCTGATCGAAACGGTGGAAAACTCGGCGGTGGATGTCTACAAGCGGGGCGCCTGCATCGATTTGCTAGACAGCCTCGACCCCCGGCAGGCGGGCCAGGTGCTGGCTCCCCGGCTGGTGGAGCTGCCGGTGTCCCTGCAGCGACAGAGTTTAGCGGTCATGCTGCGCTACCCCCAGCGTCAGTACCGGGAAAACGTCCAGCAGCTGATTGAGCAGTCTCCCCCGCCGGAGGTGCTGACCCAGGCGCTGCGCTACCTGTACCTAATTGACGATTATCCCGATGTGGAGGCGCTGCACCCCTACCTCGATTCCCAGGTGGATCCCAGCGTCCGGGCGACGGCGGCGGCGCTGATGCTGCGGCGGGGCAACGCTCGGCAGCAGGCGGAAGCGACCGCCGTGCTGCGGCGCATGCTCACCGACCGCCACCAAGAGCTGGAGCGGGTAAGTAGCTGCCGCGCCCTCAAGGACGCCCTGTACCTGCAGGGCCTGCGCATCCATATTCCCGGCCTGCTACGGGATCGCTCGCTGCGGGTGCGGGCGGCGATTCTCGAAACCATCGCGGCGGTGAACCTGAAGGAGTTTTACCCTTCTCTGGTGCAGGCCCTGGCCTACCCTTCCACCCGCAAGGCGGCCATGGGGGCTTTCATTACCCTGGGGGACGATGCGGTGCCCCTGCTGGTGGACATCGGCACCGACGCCTTTCGCCCGGCCAACGTGCGGGCCAGCGCCTGGCGCATCCTGGGGCAAATTGGCAGCGATAACGCCCTGCAGGAGCTGGTGGACCATGTGATTACGGTGTGGGGCAAAGAGCGGCGCAACCTGCTGCGATCGCTGCTGCTGCAGTCTAAGGAAGATGGCATTGAGGCCCTGAACGATTTCCTAGGGCGCACCGGCATTGAGCAGCTGATTGGCCAGGAGCTGTATTTCATTGCCCAGATCTACGCGGCGGAGCTGGACATCAAGGCCCAGGACGCGAGCTGGAAAGAGCACGGCACGGCGGTGCTGCTGCGGCGATCGCTCCAAGACCAGCGGCAGGATGCCACGGGTCGTCTATTTTTGCTGATGCAGTTCCTCTACCCCAGCGACACCATCAGCGCGGCGGCATTCAACCTGCAGTCGGAGTCTTCAGATAACATCGCCCGGGGCCTGGAGATTTTGGACAACACGGTAGACCTATCGGTGAAGCGGGTGCTGCTAGTGGTGCTAGACCCCCATCGCTCCACCTTGGACCACGTGCAGGCGCTGGCGGATCTGGTTCCCTATCAACCCCTATCCGCCAGCGCCCGGCTTCGGCACCTGCTAAACCTGCGGACCTTTTTATCGGACTGGTCGGTGGCCTGCTGCTACCATCTGGCGCGGGACGCCCACTGGCGGCTTAACCCAGACCAGGTGGTGTGGGGGGCGAAGCACCCGACGGGGTTTGTGCGGGAGGCGGTGTTGGGGTATCTGGCAGTGGCATCGCCGGGGGTGCTAAAGGCGGTGCTGCCCCAGCTAAGGCGAGACCCGAGCCCACTAGTGGCGCAGCAGGCGCGGGAGCTGATGGGCCGCCTGGCTTAGGAACTAGTTAACTGCCTCACCAGGGGCGGGCTCTACCGGCGCAGGCTCTACTGGCGCGGGAGCAGGCGCGGGCTCCGGTGCAGGCGCGGGTGCAGGTTCTGGGGCCGGGGGAGTTTCAGCAGCCGGTGGGGCGGGGGCAGGCTCTGGAGCAGGCGCGGGCTCTGGGACAGGCTCCGGCTCCGGTTCGGGCTCGGGCTCAACCTCCGGTAGTCCCTCCTCTTCAGCCGCTGGCTCTGGAGAAGGCGACAGTTCCTCCAAGGGGCTGGTTCCGGTGAGGTAGGACCACACGGCATAACCAATCAGCCCACCCACGATCGCCGCCAGCACCAACAGCACCAGGGCCAGCAGCATTGAGCTAGGTCCACGGTCTCGCTCGCGGGTGACCTCGTCCCCAGTCGCCTCATCTATATCAGACGACGTCTCCGACTGTAGGGCATTCGCCTCCCAGTCTTCGTCCCCATCGACCAGGCGATCGCCCTCTACATCGGGCAGGGCACCATCGCCCGCAACATTGGGCACAAAGCGGGGTGGGTCAAAATCTTCTGCGGCTTGGGCCTGTTCCTCCAGCGCCTCATCGGGGACTACCGGCAAGGCATCTACTAGTACTTCAGGTGGCGAGAGCACGGTTCTCTTTTCCACAGCGCTAGCTCCCTGCGGCACTGGCAGGCTGGGCTCCTCCAAGTCATCCTCAGAGGTCTCAAAGTTACCGAATCGCTCGACTCCTCGTAGAGGAGCTTCCGAGCCGTCAGAATCGCTGTCGGCGGCGTTGAGGACACCGTCGTTATCGCTAGCTGTGGCTTCCCTAGCCTCACGGTCAGCAAATTGACTATCGGCGTCAGTCATGGCTGCATCATCGGTATCACGATTGATGACTAGCGCAGGTTCTGGCGCAGGGATATCTGCTTTGCGCTGCGGCGCGGCCTCGGGCGGCGGGGGCGGCGCGGCGGGCGGCCGCGGTGGAGGCGGGGGCGGCGCAGCGGCAGAGGCGGGCGGGGCGCTTGTGGTGGCCGGTTCAGCCCCTTGATTCAGGGTAATGGTGTCTTGCCAAACCAGGTTGCCCTGCTTGGTACCGCGAATGGTGACGGTATTAATCGCGGTAATATTGAGGTTCTTGAGGCCGTTACTGACAAAAGTCTTCAGCAGCGCTGGATTGGTATCCGTGTCGGCGTTGAGCACCACATCTAGGCGATCGCCCTCCCGCTCCACAGAGGCGGTAATCCCCTTAGACTGCAGCGAATGATTCATCAGCGCCGCGATCGCCTCAGGATCGGCGTTGCGGGCGCGGTCTATTGTATTAGGATTTGCCATTATTAAACTAGGACGCCAGGCTGCTCAAAGATAATTGTTCAAAAGACTATCAAATGTAAACGACCGCGGGTCGCTCCATGTGGCTATAGCGACATAATCATACCCCGAACATTCCTCGAACATGGTAGATGCGGCGTTAGCTCAGCCCAAATCTATATTGAAAACGCTACAGATTGAGTCGCGCCTCAGCGCTAAGTATTATCACCGTCGCGGTTGTTGATACCACAATATAGCAATCCAAACCGTTTTGTAAGCGGAGTGGGCCATAACCTGACCCGCGCGAAAAACGCGGTATGCGGCAGCTTTTGCTCTACAATCGTGGCATCTGACCCGGACTGCTGACCTCACCTGCCGACCCTGATAAGTGCGCCCATGAGTATCGGATATGTTGCCCTAGTTCTCCATGCCCACCTGCCGTTTGTTCGTCACCCGGAAAGTGACTTTGTTCTAGAGGAAGAATGGCTGTTTGAGGCAATTACCGAGACCTACGTGCCGCTGCTGCTGGCGTTTGAGGGGCTAAAGCGCGACGGGGTCGACTTCAAGATGACCATGAGCATGACGCCGCCCCTGGTGTCGATGCTCCGGGACCCGCTGCTGCAGGACCGCTATGACGAGCACCTCTCAAAATTAGAGGAGCTAGCGGAGCTAGAAATCGACCGCAATAAGGAGAACGGCCACCTGCGCTACCTGGCGGAGCATTACGCCACCGAGTTCAACCAGGTGCGCAACACCTGGGAGCATTACGACCGGGACTTGGTCAAAGCCTTCAAAGGGTTTCAGGACAGCAACAACCTAGACATCATCACCTGCGGCGCCACCCACGGCTACTTCCCGCTGATGAAAATGTACCCCCAGGCAGTGTGGGCGCAGATTCAGGTGGCCTGCGAGCATTATGGGGAAGTGTTTGGCCAAGCGCCTAGAGGGATTTGGCTACCGGAATGCGCCTACTACGAAGGGGTAGAGCGGATGGTGGCGGACGCGGGTCTGCGCTACTTCTTGACTGACGGCCACGGCATCCTCTACGCCCGCCCCCGCCCCCGGTTCGGCACCTATGCCCCCATCTATACCGAGAGTGGGGTGGCCGCCTTTGGCCGCGACCACGAGTCCTCCCAGCAGGTGTGGTCCTCTCAAGTGGGCTACCCCGGCGCATCGGAATACCGGGAGTTCTACCGCGACCTGGGCTGGGATGCGGAGTACGAGTACATTAAGCCCTACGTGATGCCCAACGGCCAGCGCAAGAACGTGGGAATTAAGTACCACAAGATTACTGGCAAGGGCCTGGGGCTAAGCGACAAAGACTGGTACGACCCCTACTGGGCCCGAGAGAAGGCGGCAGAGCATGCGGCCAACTTTATGTATAACCGGGAGAAGCAGATCGGCCACCTGCACGGCATCATGCAGCGCCCCCCCATCGTAGTGTCGCCCTATGACGCGGAGCTGTTTGGCCACTGGTGGTACGAGGGACCCTGGTTCCTGGACTACTTCTTCCGCAAGTCCTGGTTTGACCAGAGCACCTACGCCATCACCCACCTGTCTGACTACCTCAAAGACAACCCCACCCAGCAGGTGGCCCTCCCCTCCCAGTCCAGCTGGGGCTATAAGGGATTCCACGAGTATTGGCTCAACGAAACCAACTCTTGGATTTACCCTCACCTGCACAAAGCCGCCGAGCGGATGATTGACCTGGCCCGGCGGGAGCCCGCTGATGAGCTGGAGTGGCGGGCCTTAAATCAGGCGGCGCGGGAGCTGCTGCTGGCGCAGTCTTCCGACTGGGCGTTCATTATGCGCACGGGAACGATGGTGCCCTACGCGGTGCGGCGGACGCGATCGCACTTGATGCGGTTCAACAAGATTCGGGAGGATTTGCAGGCGGGCAAGGTGGATTCGGGCTGGCTGCAGAAGGTGGAGGCGATCGATAATATCTTCCCAAATATTAACTACCGGGCCTATCGCCCGCTTTAGCACACCAATGAGCTAAGGTAGGTAGGTCAAGCGTACCAAGATGGCCAGGCCATGACCGGGCTGCGCAAAATCATTCACGTCGACATGGACGCCTTTTACGCGTCTGTAGAGCAGCGCGATTTCCCGCAGTATCGCGGCCAACCCATTGTGGTGGGCGGTCGCCCGGAGCAGCGGGGGGCGGTGGCGGCGGCTAGCTACGAGGCCCGCCGCTACGGCATCCACTCGGCCATGTCTTCTCGAGCAGCGCGGCAGCGGTGTCCGCAGCTTGTCTTTGTGCGGCCTCGGTTTGAGGTGTACCGGGCGGTGTCGGCGCAAATCCGCCAGGTGTTTCACCGCTACACCGATTTGGTGGAGCCGCTGTCGCTGGATGAGGCCTATTTGGATGTGACCCAAAATAGGCGGGGCATAGCTTCTGCGACGGTAATTGCCCGCGAAATTAAGCAGGCCATTTGGCGGGAAACCCACCTGACCGCTTCGGCGGGGGTTTCGGTGAATAAGTTTTTGGCGAAGATGGCCTCCGGGCAGCAAAAGCCCGACGGGCTGTGCCTGATTGCCCCGGAGCAGGCGGCAGAGTTTGTGGCGGCGCTGCTGATTGAGAAGTTTCATGGGGTGGGCACCGTCACGGCCGGGAAGATGAAGGCCCTGGGCATCCACAGCGGGGCGGACCTGCGGCAGTGGCCTGAGGAGAAGCTGGTGGAGACCTTTGGCAAGGTGGGGCGCTACTACTACCGGGTGGCACGGGGGGAGGACCAGCGCCCGGTGAATCCCAACCGTATCCGCAAGTCCATTGGGGCGGAGCGATCGTTTGCGGCGGACCTGCGGAATTGGGAGGAGATGGTGGCAGCGCTGGAGACTATAGCGGCGGAGGTGGTGAACCGGATGGCGCGCCATCAGCGCTATGGCTATACCCTGACGCTGAAGGTGAAGTATGCCAATTACCAGCAGGTTACCCGGGCCCAGACGGGGGATGAGCTGCTGCGATCGCAGGATGCGGTG
>JBCCAG010000651.1:0-2837 GCA_039814955.1 Cyanobacteria bacterium P01_A01_bin.135 | reverse complement strand
GGTCAAGATTCTCAAGAAGCTGAACGCCGTAGGCATTACGGTGCTGCTGACCACCCACGATGAGCATTTGGTGCGTCTGTCGGATTTCCCGGTGGTGCAGCTGCGGGATGGGCGACTGCATCAGATGCGCGATTGGGAGATTGGCCGCAGCCAGTCACCGCCGTTAGCGATGTAATATTTTTCGGGCCGTGGACACGGCAACCAACCTGTAGGGGCATAGCATTGCTATGCCCTTTTAACGTGAAAACGCCCACACACAAGGGGGCCAACATCGCCAATTACATAACATTGATGGATAGGGTCAATAACGTAGTAGGGGCACAGCACGCTGTGCCCTACGGGTGGCGGAAATTGCCCCACCAAGAATTAGTCGCGGCCCAATCGATCGCGCAAATCTCCTAGCCGATCGCTAGAGCTGACGGGCGATCGCGGCTGGGGCAGCTCGAAATTGGGCCAGGTGGATAGGTCGTTGCAGGGGCAGGTGAGGGAGCCGATGCCCACCGTCACCATGGGAACCGGCATGTCGCAGCGAGCGCAGGATTCGATATCCCACGTATCGCTGAGTAGATCGGCAATTGTCTGCTCAGTGCCCTCTAGGTAGTAGACTTGCTGATGGTCTAGCACCCGGTTCCAAACGTGCTCAAAGGCATCACTGTAGCGATCGCCGGAGATGACGGCACTGGGCTTGAGTGGGCCGCTCTGGGGTGAGGTGACCTGCTTGCCCGCCTGAAACCAGTAGGCTAGGTATCGGCGGACGTCCTGTTGAGTAGCCATGGTGGTAATATCCCTCAGGGTGTATATAGCTTTGGTCACTTTGCTTAGAACAATTTCGGTGCTGAGATGCAGCGTTGCGGAGCCAAGTGACGCGCCACCATGCACAAACCATTGTGATGGTGGCTATACAAGTCAGCACTGATACCAGCGCAGGAAAAATGATGAAATCTTGAGTCTGAAGCTTTACCCGATCGATCAAGTTGTAGTCTAATCCTATGATAGCTAGTGTCACTAAATTCACTGGCCAATTTAGAGGATCACCATGCCACTGCTTTTAATTGCGGCGCTAATCGTGGCCTTCCTAGCCATCATCTTCGCTCTGCAGAACGCGGCCCCCATTGTCGTTAGCTTGGGCATTTGGCAGTTTAGGGCCTCCCTCGCCATTATTTTGCTCGTGACCTTGGCGATTGGCTTCTTTTTGGGGCTTTGCGTTGCCCTGCCCTCCCTGATTCGCCGCAACCTGCGCATCTCTCGCCAGAAGAAGCAGGTGGAGCAGCTGCAGGGGGAACTGGTTGAGGCCCGCACCACCGTCTCCACCGCGCCCAGCCAAGCAACCGCTGACCCTGAGCTAGCCACCCACCCCAAACTACCGGGTCACGAATCCGAGCCGCCGCCTTCCTCCGCATCATGAGCAGTCCCGCTAGTCCCCCATCTAGGGCTCCTCACACCGTAGATTTAGGCTCCCGCCGTGGCAGGCTGCTGGTATTCGGCGGCTCCTACAGCAACCTCCAGGCCCTACAAGGGTTCAAGGCGATCGCTGACGCGGCCTCAGTCCCCCCGGAGAACATCATCTTTACAGGGGATAGCATTGCCTACGGCGCTGACCCCCAAGGCTGCGTAGACCTGCTTCAGAACTGGGGAGTGATGGCGATCGCGGGCAACGTGGAGCTGCAGCTCCGGGCCGGCGTTGGGGACTGTGGGTGCAATTTCAAGCCCGGCTCCACCTGCGACCGGCTGTCGCAGCAGTGGTACCGCTACGCCCAGCGCCACATTGATGCTGCGGCGATCGCCTGGATGCAGCAGCTTCCCGAGTACCTCACCTTCACCTACGGCGGGCGACGGGTGGTAGTGGTGCATGGAGCTTACCGCCAGACCTCGGCGTTCGTATTCGGCTCTACACCGTGGGCGCGGAAAGTCCAAGACTTTGCCGCTGCCCAGGCCGAGATTTTGCTCTCCGGGCACTGCGGCCTGCCCTGGCTCAGCACTGAGGACGAAAAGCTGTGGGTCAATGCGGGCGTGATTGGCATGCCGGCAAACGATGGCACCCCCCGCGCTTGGTACGCGGTACTAGAGGAGACCGGCAGTGACTTGATCTACCAGCGCCGGGCCTATAACTACGACTACGCCCAAGCGGCTGCTCGCATAGAGCACAACCACCTGCCCGCCACCTACAGCCGAGCCATTCGCACCGGACTGTGGGAGGACTGCAGCATTTTGCCCCCTGAAGAACTGGCGGCCCAGGGCTTGCCCCTATCTGAGCAGACTCTGCGGTTCCCCCTGACCACGGCCTCACGGTAGAGCGCTAAAAAATAGGGGGCTCAGCGTCGCCAGGGCCCCATGCTAGTGCGCAGCCGCGATCGCAGCTCTTGTCGAATGCGGCTCAAGATGGAGCCTTCGTCCAGGGACTGCAGCAGCGCCGCTGCCGCCGCTTTAGGGCTCTGCGCCCCCCAAGAGGCCCCGTTGGCCAGGTAGGTTTTGGCGGTCTGGCCAATGGCATAGGTAGTGAGCCCGGCAATGCTGGCCTGGGTCACCGCCACGGATAGATAGGGGGCGATCGCCCAGCCCCCGGTGGCCGGCACCGACAGCCCCAGCAGACTTTTCACCGAGCCCAGCCCCACCGTCGCCGCCACCTCCCCCGCCATTAGCCCCCCCACATTGAGGCCAATTTGCCGCAGCAGCTGCGCTGCCCCCCGTTCTGTCATCTCAATGCCGTATAGCCGCGACAGGGTAAGGACGATGGCCCCATCCACCACCGCGCCCCCCACCATATCCGCTACCATCACCGGGTTAGCCGCCACCGCAATCGCCTTGGTCATGGTGCCGCGCCAGATCACCTGGTCCGC
>JBCCAG010000328.1:0-4865 GCA_039814955.1 Cyanobacteria bacterium P01_A01_bin.135 | reverse complement strand
TGTGGGCGATCGCACTAGCCGTTGAGCTGGACTTCGGCGTCGGTGTCGTCTACGGTCTCGGCAAGGGCTTTACGGGCCACGCGGGTGACGTAGAGGGTAACGGCAACGGTGGCGATAAAGCCAATGATGCGAATCGCCCACTGCACCGCTGCATTCTCCGGAGCGTCGCCTGTTCCTAGGGTGGCTAAATTACCCGCCAGAGACCCCAAGTAAACGTACATCACGGTGCCGGGCAGCATGCCAATGCAGCCGAGGACGTAGTCTTTGAGGGAAACGCCAGTCAGGCCGTAGGCGTAGTTGAGTAGGTTGAAGGGAAAGACGGGGGAGAGCCGAGTCAGCGCCACAATTTTGAGACCTTCGCGCCCCACAGCGGAGTCAATGGCCTTGAATTTTTCATTCCCTTCAATTTTCTTGGAGACCCAGCCCCTTGCCAAGTAGCGCCCCACCAAGAAGGCGGCGGTGGCCCCTAACGTGGCCCCTACAAACACCAGCAGCGAGCCCAGCAGGACGCCAAAAATAACCCCTGCTCCCAACGTCAGGATTGAACCGGGTAAAAAGGCAACCGTGGCCACAATATAGATGACGATAAAGGCGATCGCCCCCAGAGGTCCTAAATCCTGGATCCACTGTAGGGCAGACTGCAGCCACTGCTGGGGGGCAAAGCCGCCAGCGTTCTGGGCTAGGGCAGGGGCAGCGGTGAGTACAAATGCCGCTGTAACCAGCAGCAGGGTCTGGGCAACACGGGTAATAAAGCGCCGCATGGCTAGGCGTTTGAGGGGATTACGAGAGTTATGTCGAGTCATGGTGCTCTCCTGTGGCGAATTGAGCTAAGGTTTATCTTGCTATTACCCTACTGACCGATCGTTAGATCCCGATGATGCGAATCTGAGGCCTATATTAAAGTGCCTTCCCCCTGTCATGGCTTAAGATGCGCTGAGAAAACTAGGCCAGCGGCAGATTTACTTATTTAGGGATGCACATCTTTGGGACTGTACATCTACGGCAAATGTACTGGCTTCTATGCCGCTCTGGCCAAGGTAACAACAAAATACACCTGTCTTCACGCTAGTTAATACCGTGTTGACATACTGTTTCGCTCTGCGTAAGCCCAGCCTTTCGGTGGCGGTATCTACGTAGCGGGGTCTATACCGTCATCACGTTCATCTCTTTGGGGTCCCCATGGGCGTCAATCACTTCCCCATCCCGGAACCACACGACCCGCTGGCTGAGCCGCGCTACATCGGGCTCGTGGGTCACCATCACCAGGGTCATGCCGGCGTCGTTGAGGGACTGAAAAATGTCCATCACCTCATGGGTGGTCTGGGTATCTAGCGCGCCGGTAGGCTCGTCGGCTAGCAGCAGTACAGGTTGATTGACGATGGCACGGGCGATCGCCACCCGCTGCTGCTGCCCCCCAGAAAGCTGATTGGGGCGGTTGTTGAGCCGGTTACCAAGACCCACCCGCTCTAGGGCGTGGACGGCGCGATCGCGCCGTTCCTCAGCCGACACCCCCGCGTACACCATGGGCAACATTACGTTTTCAATAGCGCTCAGCTGGGGCAGCAGGTGAAACTGCTGAAACACGAAACCTAGCTTGCGGTTGCGGATGTGGGCCAGCTCATCGTCGCTGAGACCCGCCACATCCACCTCATCTAGGTAGTAGTGGCCCGTGGTAGGGCGATCGAGGCAGCCGATCACATTCATAGCGGTGGACTTGCCGGAGCCGGAGGGACCCATAATGGCGCAGTATTCGCCAGGGCCGATCGTGAGGTTCACCTGGTCTAAGGCTCGCACTTCAGTGTTGCCGGAGCCGTAAGTTTTGCAGACCTGCTCTAAACGGACGATATTAGTCATGGCGACTGCCTGATGTAAAGAGATGAGCTGAGACATTTCGCCATGTCCCATTGGGTTTATTCTAGGCCAGCCCCTTTTGAGCGGTCAGGGTGCTGTGGCAGTCAACGCCTTACAGTAGACAATTTTGTCCGCCCCTGGCGCATAGAAGTCGTGGATGTGGGCCTCTTCGCGATAGCCGCATTGGCGATAGAAAGCCCTGGTCTGCTCAAATTCCGCCAGGGTCTCGGCAATCAGCAGGTGAGCGCCCCGCTCCTTCAGCAACTGCTCGATGTGGCGAATCAGCTGCCCCCCGCGTCCCTGGCCCTGGTGGTCAGGGTGGATGGCGATAAACAGTAAATTCCAGGTGCCCTCGGTCATGCGCTCTGGGGCGCAGTAGGCGACACCAACCGGACCATCATCGCCCTCATTGGTGAGCCAGAATTCACCGCTGTTCGCCTCATCGCTTAAATAGGCCAGGAGCATAGTTTTTAGTTCTGCTAGCTCCTTGGGCTCAAACAGGCCTATCGCCTCTGCCAGAGCCATCAAGTCGGCTGTGTCGGTCGCGGTAGTAAAGCGAATCATGGCTGGTTGGACAGAGTATTCGTCTGCCGGTCTGCTAGGGCCGCTTCCCGTGAGTGAGCGGCCTGCTCAACCCGCTCCCACAGCGCCTGGTCTTGGCGATAGGGCCTCAGCGCTTCCATAGCGCTACTGGCGTCTGCTTCAGAGCCCCCTTCGATTAATCCGAGCAAAAACGCGATCGCCTCGTCCTGTCGCAGCATGGCGATCGCCATGAGAGCGAGTCGCCGAAATTCCGGGTCCGTGGCCTGGTGCCAGCTCCCTTTCAGTAGGGGCAGCGCGGCGGCGAGACGAGACTCCCCCAGGGCCAGCGCCGCCACCTCGGCTACCGGGTCTGCCGCGCTGAGGTACTGAGCCACGAAGGGGAGGGACGGCTCGGGGGCCAGCTTAATCAGCCCCGTCAGGCAGTCTGACACCACCTGCAGGTTGTCATCGCCAAGCCGCACCTTCAGCCGCAGCAGGGGCACACTTGCGGGGCTATCGGCATAGGCGATCGCCTGGGCAGCTAAAATTCGGGCCGGGGGCTCTGGGTCAGCGAGCAAGTCTGCTAGCTCCACCATCACCTCGGGATAATTCATCCGCACCAGCCCCAAAGCGCAGGTACCCCGCAGGCCCGCCGCTGTGTCTACGCGGGTGCCCCACACCGGCTCCATCTGCACGTGATGGATGCCGCGCAAAAACAGCCGCTCGCCGCTGAACTCTAACCGGTAGAGGGCATCTGCGAGCCGCTCTTTGCCCTTGCACCCTGGGTCACGATCTACTGGGTGTTCCATCAGCCGCTCAAAGGCATGCACCAAATCGGGGATGAGCAGGTAGAGTTCGGCATCGGCCACGAGCTTGGCAGCCTGGGCAACAGCGATGGAAAATTTGCTGCCGAGGGTTTGCTGAATGATGGCGATCGCGGCTTTGGAGCTAGGGTTTTGGCGGGCGGCGTTGAGCTGAGCGATCGCAGCTTCTAGCCGTTTAGAGCGAACCATGGCAAGCTCGATGAGCCAGTACGCCTCTACTGTAGACTATTTGCCAATCTGGCCGCTAGCTCCTCAGACGCCGGGGAACGGCTGGGCTGCGCCGGTAGATAGTAGTCCCACCCGTGGTGGCGTTGAGATGTCCCGGCTACCTCGGGGTGCAGCATTTGGGCCATAATCTCCAGTGAATCGATGATGCGAGGACCCGGGCGGTTGAAGTAATAGTTGCCATCCGCCAATAGCACCTGACCTGAACGCACGGCTTTGAGATCGCCCCACTGCGGGTGGGTGGCCAGGGTCTGCTGTACGTCTTCCCGGGTTTGGTCAAGGCTGTAGCCGCAGGGCACCACCACAATCACGTCGGGGTCAGCTGCCATTAACGCTTCCCACTCCAGCAGCGTAGAGGGTTGACCCGTCCGGCCAAATAGCGATCGCCCGCCCGCCTGCTCGATCAGTTCCGGCATCCAGTGCCCCGCTACCATCAGCGGGTCTGTCCATTCGATGCAGGCCACGGTAGGACGGCTACAGCCAGCTACCCGCGTTTGATAAGCCGTAAGACGGCGGCGAATCTGGGTCAGTAGCGGGGTGGCATTGGCCCCCAGTGCGCCGGCTACCCGCTGGATGTCTTGCCAAACTTGATCTAGGGTCATGGGCTGCAGGGAGATGACCTGCGTGTCAATGCCTGTCAGCTCACTGACTACGCGCTCCACATCCCCTAGGCTAACGGCGCATACGTCGCACTGGGACTGGGTGAGGATATGGGTGGGCCGCAGCCCTTCAAGGACGTCCTTTTTGATGGCATAGACGGCCAGCGTCTCCTGCAGCAAATCACTCACCCGCTCATGAATCTCCCGGCTGCTGCCGCTGGGGTCAAACTTAGGGGCGGTGCAGATGGGGCGATCGCTGAGGGTGGGCGGATAGTCGCACTCGTGGGAGCGGCCGACTAGCTGGGGCGAAAGACCCAGCGCCACAACGATTTCTGTCGCACTAGGGATGAGGGAAACGATACGAAGCGGGGAGGCATTTTTCATGGGGCTCAGTTTTAAAGTGGCGTCTCTATATCTCTATATATGTGATCTAACGGAGATGCTATTAAGTTCCAGGAATTTACCGCGAAATTGCGGCTCAAGCTGCTGTCCTACCTACTGGCATCCCCGCTGAATCCGCTGATATATATCGATACATACATAGCCGCGTCTAGTCTCAAGCGGCGGCTCGCGCCAAGAGATCTCAGTCTCCTGGACGATTCTGGGGGTTACTGCGATCGCCTTAGCGCCAAACCTCCTGGCGCGCCATCTGCCTCAACGGTAAAACTGCTGCTTGTTGAACAGTCAATCTGCGCCATAATACGCCATAATGCCCCTAATCCTCGCAGTACACCAGAACCATGGCTAAGTTTCAAATCTTTGTCGACTTGGGTATGAGTGCGACTAAGGCCTCCTTCAGCGATAGCGTCAGCTTTTATAGCTATCTCTGCCCGCCTAAAGTTGC
>JBCCAG010000832.1:0-2057 GCA_039814955.1 Cyanobacteria bacterium P01_A01_bin.135 | reverse complement strand
GATGTTCTTGATGGCCTGGGGCAGAATGATATCCAACATCATGGGCCGGTAGCGCACCCCTAGCGACAGGGCCGCTTCCCGCTGGCCTTTGTCCACCGCCACAATCCCGGCCCGAATCACCTCGGAGACGTAGGCGGCGGAGTTAAGGCTAAAGGTGAGTACCCCTGCCTGAAAGGCGGAGATATCTTGCCCTGTGAGCTGGGGAAAGGCAAAGTAGATCAGCGACAGCGTCACCAGCAGCGGCGTCCCGCGAAACACCGAGGTGTAGGCCATGCTGAACCAGTACAGGGGCTTGATGCTGGAGATTTTGAACAGGGACAAAACCGTCCCCCAGATGAAGCCAAAAAAGGCCGAGATGGCGGTGAATTTGAGGGTGGTGACAATACCCTGCAGGATGAAGGGCAGGGAGGGCATGATGCGGGCAAAGTCGAGATCGAGGGCAGCCAAAGGCCCTAGCGCAATGGGCATCTACTCGGCTCCCTGATCGTAGTATTCTTCAAACCAGCGAGTGACTAGCTCCTCTAAGGTCCCGTTCTCTTCCATCTGGTCCAGCACCTGGTCAAACTCGGCTCGCAGCTCAGATCCTTTAGGAAAGGCGATCGCCGAGCCCGCTTCCTCCGCGCTCTCAACGGTGTTGAATTCGAGGTCGGGGTTGTTTTGGATGTAGCCCTTAGCGACAGTGTCTTCGATGATGGCGGCGTCGATGCGGCCCGCTTTAATTTCCTGCACCAGCTCGCTAATCTTGTTGCGAGGCTCTACCGTAATGCCCTCGATGCTCTCCGCCTGCTCCTTCAGCTCTCCTTCTTGAATGGAACCCAACTGCACGCCCACGGAGGAGCCAGACAGGTCTTCATAGCTCATCAGGCCCGAGCCGGAGGCGGCCACGATGGTGTTTTTGGCCTCGTAGTAGACATCGCTGAAGTCCACACTTTCCTGACGCTCTTCGGTGGGGGTCATGCCCGCCATCGCGAAGTCCACTCGCTCACTCTGCAGCGCGGGAATCAGGCCGTTAAAGTCCATGTCCTGGATTTCCAGGGTATAGCCTAGCTCTTCTGTGATGTACTTGGCGATATCAATGTCAAAGCCCACAGGCTCCCCCTCCCCGCTGGCCGTCTCATAGAACTCGTAGGGGGGATAGTCGGCGGAGGTGGCCATCACCAACACCTGATCGCCCCCCTCGGCGCTGGTATCAGCGGCAGGGTCGGACGAGGCGCAGGCAACCGCGCTGGCAGCCAGCAGGAGCGATAGGGACGCGGGAATAAGACGCTTCATAGCCGTGGGGGTTTGGGAAAACAACATGCCTATTTACAGATAAAGATTGCATACATGAGGTATACGGCAATACGAACCGGCTGAAGATCAGACCCTGTAGGGGTATCTCCTACGACTGAAGTGATAAATTGGATGTGACTCTACCGTGGGCTCATCCCGTGGTGGGCTTAGCATGCAATAAGTCTATTGAAGCTTTGGAGAACAGTGATGGCGGCACCAAACGAGCCCACGCCTGACTCGCCCCAATCTGACCATTCCGCTGGCGCTGAGGGTGAGACAACCGCCTCGGCGGGGTACAAGCCGGATCTGCCGGAGGTGAGTCCCGTAATTTCAGACAGTGCTGCCTCCGGCCCTGAGGCCCCTACCGACGCCGAAGTTTCCACAGCTCCTGAGACACCAGCAGCTACCTCTGAAGACATTGCATCCAGTCAAGACGCTGAGCCTGAGGTTGAACCTGTCATTGAGTCCGAGCCAGAAGTAAGTGCTGATACGAGCCCAAGCAGTAAGCCCGACGATGAAGCAGTCGCTGAGACAGCCACCGCGGCTGCTCTAGGTGACGCTGAGAGACCAGAACCAGCGCTATCAGACCCTGAACCGCCAGAACCAGATATGGAAAACGAACCGGCCGAGTCGGTGGTCGCGGCCGCCGCATCAGCCCCGCCGCCAGCCAAAGCGGAACCGGCCACAGCCACGCCGCCCCCATCCCCCGCCGCAACTCCAACCGCCTCAGGGAGCACGGTTCAGAGAATTTGGGGACTGTTAAAACCAGCCCTCAAAACCGGCCT
>JBCCAG010000655.1:0-2796 GCA_039814955.1 Cyanobacteria bacterium P01_A01_bin.135 | reverse complement strand
TGCTGAGCGGGATGCCCTGAGAGCCGTCATGGATCTGGGACTTCAAGACGCCTTTCGCAAATTCACCCAGGAAGGTGACCACTTTAGCTGGTGGGACTACCGCACTGGAGCGTTTAACCGCAACCGCGGCTGGCGCATCGACCACCACTACCTCTCTCCGCCGCTCTATGAGCGGGCAACGGCCTGCTCGATTGATGTGGAGCCTCGTAAGCTGACTAAGCCCAGCGACCATACGCCGGTTATTGTAGAGATTGATGCTACATAGTCTGCAACCTCGCCTACCGCTGGAGGTGCAGACCAAGCCCCACTGAGGCTAGGACGAACAGTCCAACGGTTATTGAAACAGCTACCGTTTCCAAGAATCAAGGCTGTCAAAAGTTGCCCAAACGGTAGATGAACCTGAACTAATAATCTCTTTTGTGGATAACGCCTTGTGCAGGGGGTCGCTGGGGGAGGCACTCCCGTCCCCCAGCAGCGGGGGTTTGGGGGTTAAGGCCCCCAAGCAACCGGCTCGCCAACCAACTCACCTCACGATCGCACAAGCCCATGACTATCATTACGGTGCGTTACCGTTGGTAACGTCACCCTACGTTCTCTAACTCTCATGGCCTCCGCTCCCGATTGGTACCAACGCCTTTTTGCCTGGCTGATGGCCCACGGCACCACCAGCTATGAGACCGCTGTCAGTGAGCGCAAAGCGGCTCTCTTTGAAGGCATCCACGGCAAAATCCTAGAAATCGGTCCCGGCGCTGGAGCCAACTTCACCTACTATCCCCAAAGCGTCCAGTGGACTGGCGTTGAGCCTAACTCCTACATGCACCCGTACCTAGAAGAGCGGGCCGCAGACCGCGGGCTGCAGATTCAAATTCAGCAGGATAACGCCGAGCAGCTTGCCGCCGATGATGGGACTGTAGACGCGGTGGTCAGCACCCTAGTACTTTGCTCCGTCGCCAATTTAGAGGGCGTCCTGCAGGAAATTCTCCGCGTCCTGAAGCCCGGCGGCAGCTTTTACTTCGTTGAGCATGTTGCCGCCCCGCCCCATACCCTGCTGCGACAGACTCAAGGCTGGCTCAACCCCGCCTGGCAGATCATCGGCGACGGCTGCTGCCTTACCCGAGAGACCGGGCAGATGATCAAAGCCGCCGGTTTTACCCAGGTCAGCTACGACGACTTTCGCGCCCCAGTTCCCCCCATCGTCAGTCCCCAGATCATTGGGCGGGCGATAAAATCGAGTTAAGGTTACAGCAGGTAAAGCATACGGGTTCATTAAGGAAGCGGGACTTATGTATTTGGTGACTGGGGCAACCGGCAGCCTGGGCCGTCGCATTGTTAAGCGATTGTGCGAGCAAGAGCAGCCTGTGCGGGCTTTTTGCCGCCTTAACTCTCGCTACGGCGATCTGGAGAGCCGCGGGGCCGACGTGTTCATTGGCGATGTGCTCAACCCTCGTGACATCGAGCGATCGCTGCAGGGCGTCAAGTCTGTGATTAGCGCCCATGGCACCAATGAGGCCAGCACCGCCACCGCTCAAGACATTGACTACCGGGCCAATATCGACCTCATTGACAGCGCTAAGGCAGCAGGTGCCTGGCACTTCACCTTTGTATCGGTGCTGGGGGCCGACAGAGGCTACGAAGACTCTCCGGTATTCAAGGCCAAGCGGGAGGTGGAGAAATATCTGCGGCGCAGTGATCTGGCTTACACCATTCTGCGGTCCTCCGGCTTTGCCAATAACCTGATTCCGCTGGCGGAGCGCCTCAAGCAAACCGGTACCTACCTGCTAATCGGTGAGCCGGCCAGCCGCACCTCTATTGTCAGCACGGATGACTTGGCCTACATTGCGGCGATCGCTGCTCGCACCGAAGCCGCCCGCAACGAGATATTTGCCGTGGGCGGCCCAGATGTGCTGCAGCGCCAAGATATCCCGAAAGTGTTTGGCCAGGTGCTAAAGCGGGAGCCGTTTATCATCAATGTGCCGCTATCGGTACTGGATGGGGTGCGTACAGCCCTAGGATTTGTGAACCCAGAGCTGAAGCGTAATTTGGGCACCCTACGTACTCTACTCGCCAACGAATTTTTCTGCACGGCGGAAGAGGTGGCGCGGCTGGAGCAGACCTTTGATCTAAAGATGGAGTCGTTAGAGAGTTTTATACGCCGGTATGTGAGCCGTTGAATGGCTCATCTACATATGCCCGAGATCACGATTCGCAGCAGCTAGCGCGGCAAACGGCTCCGGCGTCACCTGAAGCGCCAGATCACGAGGAAGCTGAAGCAAGAAGGGCTCGGTTTTACGAGGAGCCTGTAAGTTCATCGTTCACCTCATCCTGCTGAACCGCGCTTCTATTTTAAGCGGCTAGCCCGCTGCGTAGTGGCGCAGCCTAGGCTGGTCTTGGCCTCTACCAGATCGCTGTCAGCGGGACCTCAATTCACAAATCGATTCGCAACAGCGGCGGCAAAGCTGCCGTACCCCAGAAAACCCTGTACAACGCCCCACACTAAAAAGGCGATCGCCCAGGCAACCTGCTCTGGTAAAAAAGACGGCATGGCGCTCAGCCGTTGATTCCAGGCTCCCATATAGGTCGACATTGCCCAGTCATGGGAAGTCAAATCGCCACTTTTGGCCACAAAAGGACCCAGAAAATGTAAGAGATGGCCGATGATAATCAGCCACAGAAGCCGGGATAACCCGTAATACAAAACTGCAACCGGGCCACTGAACCGCTGCCTGCGCCGCCGGGGTCTGCTGCGGCCGTTACGCTGCTGTACTCTGTCATTCTCTACCATGTTGTACCTCTAGG
>JBCCAG010000345.1:0-4754 GCA_039814955.1 Cyanobacteria bacterium P01_A01_bin.135 | reverse complement strand
CACCCGCGCCAGCAGTGGCTGATAGCGCTGGTAAACCCGCTGCCAGTCGACACCAGAGAGGTCCGCAGTCCAAAAGTGGTCCCGCTGCAGACCCCAAATCTCCGCCAGCATCTGCTGCCACTCCTGCTGGGGCAGCACCGAGGGGCGCAGCCGCTCTAGGTCCAGCCATCCCGACTTGCGGCTGGGCTCATCGTCCCCCTCGTCGTCTTCTTGGGCCTTGGCGGCACAGACCCGCAGGCGATCGCCCGCCCGGTAGATCAAGGTGTTATGGTCCCAACCCACCGCAAAGTCGCTGATTGATTTCGCCACCAGGTCACAGGACTGGGTTTTGAAGTCGTACAGCTCAAGCTTGGCATCTGCCGCTAGCGGATCTTCGTGCCACTCGCCCAGACTCCCCCTCACCGGCGCTGAGCTGAATAGCACTCCGGCTTTGATCCCTTGAATCTGCTGGTAGCGCCCCTCCGGCACTGGGAACCCCGCCACCCGCTGCTGAATGCCGTCTAAGTCGATGGTGATGGGGGTGGGCTTTTCGCCGCTGTCCCCGGCGTTCTCGCTAGGGACATTCTCGCCAGAGCGATCGCCGCCCTCTTTGCTAGCGTCCCCCTCACTACTTCCCTCCTCATCTTCCTTATCATCTTCGCCAATAGGCTTGGGCTGCGGGATAAAGGGAGACAGGGTATCCTGCTGTAATGACAGCAAGAAGGGGCGGGTAGCCCGGGGGAAGCCGAGGTCGAAGTAGACGCCGTCGTAGACGGGGTTGAGGTCCCGGATGGACAAGAAATACAGAAACTTGCCCTGGGGGTCAAAGCTAGGGTTGAAGTCTAAAAAGCGCGGCGGCGTTAGCGGGTGGGTTTGGCCGCTAGCTACCTGGCACAGCTTAATAGAGGCGGTGAACTGGGTTTCGCTGCAGCCGTAGGCCACCCACACCCCATCAGGAGACCAGTCCACGCCGTGGATGCGCTGGTAGGGGCTGCGGTCTAGGACCTTGCTCTGGTGGGTTTCTAAATCTACCCAAATCAACTCGTGGCGCTGGTTGGTGAGCACCACCTGATTGGCAGTGGGGGAGACCTTGAGGTCTACAACACGGCCCACATCGACGTCCCTCAAAATTTGGGGGGTGACGTCCAGCCCAATGGTTGAACCAGTATCCAGCATCACCAAATGCTCATCCCCTGGCGTCGTCCTGTCCCCAGTTACCCGCACCGCTACCAGCTTGGTTCCGCCGTGAAGCCACTGAGTGAGCCGGTAGCGATCGCCCGGCTGGGGCTTTAGGGGCATCACCGCCCCCTCCCAATGGCCAAAGGAAAAGCTCTGCCCCCGGCTGGTGACCAAGGTCTTGTGTCCTTTGGGATGCAGGCTATAGGCTTCCAGGTAATGGCCCGCCTCCACGAACTTGCGCTGCTGCTGCACCTTAGGGCTGTAAAACTCCACAAAGATGGGGCGCTGCTCCCCAGCGGCGATGTCGTAGTACCCCAGCTCCGCTCCTGCGTGGTAGACGATGCGCTGACCGTCGGTGCTGGCGTTGCGCAGGTAATAGTCCTGCTGATGCGTCAGCCGCTGCAGGTCCTCGCCGCTGGGGGTGCAGGCATAGAGGTTGCCGGTGCCCTCGTGGTCCGAGAGGAAGTAGATGCGATCGCCCACCCACATAGGGGAGGCAATGTTGCCATCCAACTCCAGCAGCTTCTCGAACCGGCCACTGCCGTTAGCGTCAATCCACATCACCCCAGCTAAACCGCCCCGGTAGCGCTTCCAGCGGGCCGGGTCACCGATATTGCGCCCCAGAAGCACCCCGCCATCCGGCCCGTAGGATACTGTGTGGGCCATGCCGTAGGGCAACCGCTCAGGCAAGCCCCCCTCACAATGGACGCGGTGCAGCTGCATCAGCCGTCGAAAGGGCTGTCCGGCGCTGCTAGCGAAGAGAATCCACTGGCCATCCGGGCTCCAGCCCACGACCCGCGCCCCCACCCCCAAAAAGGTGAGCCGCTGGGCGCTGCCCCCCGACGCCGGCATCACATACACTTCTGCCTGTCCATCCTCCCGGCCCACGAAGGCCAACTGCTCCCCGTTCGGGGAAAAGGCGGGGTGGCTCACCTCACCTAGACCCGCCGTCAGCCGCACCGCCGCGCCGCCCCCTAGGGGCACCTGCCACAGGTCATCTTCACAGACAAACACCACGCGATCGCGGTGGACAGTGGGGAAGCGGTAGTAGCCGGGAATGGTCATAGGTGTCTCTGGGAGCAGGTTCTAGGGAGGGGGGTAGCCGACCTCAACTATAAGCAGCAGGCCGGTCAGAACATCTCAAAAATTAATGATGTGACACATTGTGGCAGGCCATACCCCACCCTCGGCTTACCTCAAGCCTGATTACCGGGCTGACTTGCGCAGGGCCACCAGCCGCTCCCGGATCCGCTGCAGCAGCGATCGCTTGGGCTTCCACCGCAGTTCGCAGCGGGTGCCTTTGGGGCGATGGGGCGATCGCTCAAACACGGCATTGAGCTGGCGGGCTAGGGCCTGGGCCTGCTGGGTGCCCCGGCCAGCGGCTGCTTTGACCTGGGCGTTGGTGGCGGGTGGGAGACCAGCGCCGTTGTCCACTACGCGGATGATGTTGACCGCGCCGTTGTGGTGGCAGTCGATAATTAAGCGATTGGTGCCCGCAGCATGCTTGCCCACATTGCACAGCATCTCTTCTAGCAAACGGCACAGCTCCCGCTTTTGGGTGGGCAGCAGGGAAACTTCGTCAAAGGGTTCGAATTTGGTAATTTTGAGTTTGACGGCAGCCAGGTAGGCAAGGTCTCGCTGCAGGACGTCGCTGTACACCTGGTAGAGCAGCTCGTGTAGGGGCGTGGTCATTTCTAGGGTGGATTGGCCGCGCAAGTAAAGGAGGTCATCTTGGGCAATCTCTTCTTTGACGGCATCGCAGACGCTGCGCAGCTCTCGGTTAAGCTGCCGGAGGTCCTGCTGGAGTCCCTGCTGGGTGGGGGGAGCTTCCTCGACTTGCCGAATCAGGACTGCCAGCCGCTGCAGCGGCCCATTGTGAATGGCAGTAAAGGTTTGGTCGATGACTAGCTGGCGTTCGTCGATGCGCGATCGCAGGGCGCGGTCGTAGCGCTGGAAGGGATAAATGACGAGGGTAATGAGCAGCAGCGCCATTAGGGCTGGCACCACCGGCAGCCACCAGCCGCTCAGCAGCGCCCCGTAGCTAATGGCCCCTAGAGTCGCGCTGACGACCACCACCAGCAGTCCGTGGTAGCGGAGCCGATGGGGGTACTGACAAAGGCCAATACCGAATGCTCCCCAGAACAGAATCCAGCCGTACTCCCAAAAGTCTGGCCAGGTTCGCAGCAGCGATCGCCCATCTAATACTGCGCTGAGGATTTGGCTGGTGGCATGGGCCTGGACCTCGACGCCAAATACCAGCCCTGGATTAGCACTGTTGACGGCGGCAGTGGGGGTAATGTCTTTGGCGCTCAAGCTGGTTACCCCAATCAAGACGACGCGATCGCGGACGAGCTCGGGGGCTTGGCCCTCTAAGACCTCTGTCATGGAAACCATATGAAAAGGGGTTTCGCCGCTGCGAAAATTGAGTAAGGTTTGCACCCCACCGGCATCAGCGCCCACATACCCTCCTGAGTTGGGCTGAATTCTTGGCAGCTCGACGCTGCCAAAGCGCATAGCCCAGGGGTCACGAATACCGTTTTCGAGCGAAATGCCCCGCTGCGCTAGATACCGCTCCGCCAGCTTAAACGGCATCGAGAACTGAAACCCCTCATCGGTGGGGGAGCCCAGGAGCGCGCGGCGGTGGTTACCATCTATGTCGAGGACGGCATCCACAAGACCCACCTGCTCAGGCGGCAAACTGGGTGGGGGCTGAATTGCTGCCCCGTTACGGTCCGGGACAGCGGTTCTGGGGGCAATCACGTTGTCCATCGACTTAAAAGCGGCAACCAGTTCACCGTGGCCTGGCTCCACCGGCACATCACGCACGATATCTAGCCCAATGGCCACCGCCCCGCTGGCCTGAAGCTGGCGCAGCAGCGCCGCAAGCACCCCATCTGGTATGGGATAGGTGCCCGTTGCCTGGATATCCGCCTCATTAATGCCCACCACCGTCACCCGTGAATCCGTAGGCTCAGGTTTGCGCCACCGCAGCCCGGCATCTAGCGCGGCTAATTCCAGCGGCTGTAGCCATCCCAGCAGCCGAGCGGCAATAACCGCCCCAACACAGATTGCCCCTGGCATCGCCGCGCCGTACCACCGTTGATTCATCACCTTACGCTGCGCTACTGCAGCACGCCTGACTAATCAATTAGACCTTCTTCCCGGGCTCGAATCTCAGTTTGAATGCGAATATTCTTGCCGGGCTCGGGGTACACATCTAGAGCATCCTGCACCTTCGTCCAATAGTGGCGTACCGATCGCTCTGAGACGTTCATCTGCTCGGCGATCGCCTTGTCCTGCAGCCCCTCCTGAAAGGCCAGCACCAGCACCTGCAGCCACTCCGGCTTCACCTCTAGCCCGCTGCGCATCTCTCGCGGCGTGTAGATCAGGCCCTGCATTGCCCAGTCCACCTTGGTGAGCATTTCTTTGAGGGGCAGGCCTTTATCAGCAATGGTAAAGCCCCCCTCGTGGGCGTCAATCAGGGGCTTTAGCCGCACCAGCGATCGCACATGGGCGCTTTGCACCACGACGTTAATTTGGGGGTGGGCACTCATCAGCGATCGCAGCAGGCCAATGCCGGTCTCGGTTTGGGCGGT
>JBCCAG010000057.1:0-11483 GCA_039814955.1 Cyanobacteria bacterium P01_A01_bin.135 | reverse complement strand
TACAGCAAAATATCCGCCGCCTGCAGGGCCGGGTAGCACAGCAGCCCGGCCCCCACCTGCTCCCCTTGGCGCACGGCCTTTTCTTTGAACTGCACCATGTCCTCGAGCCAGTTGAGGGGCGTCATGCAGGTGAGCAGCCAGCCCAGCTCTGGGTGGGCCGGCACATGGGACTGGACAAACACCGTGGAGCGGTCGGTGTCGATGCCGCAGGCAAGGTACAGCGCCGCCGTTTTGTAGATGGTTTCTGCCAGGGCGGCTGCGTCGTGGGGCACGGTGATGGCATGCAGGTCTGCCATGAATAGAAAGCTGTCGTAGGTCTCCTGCAGTTCAACCCAGTTTTTAATTGCCCCCAGGTAGTTACCGAGATGGAGATCGCCAGTGGTTTGAATGCCTGAAAGGATGCGCTGTCTCATGGGGGCGGAACATCACTCGTTTGCTAGACGACAAAATTGTAAAGAACTGTAAAAATCATATCAGGATTTGTAGAGCCGTTTGCACCGCCTAGGATTAGTCCAGTGGCGTTAGACGCAGGCGCAGCCGCCCTACACGACTATTTCAGTTACTTTTGGAGACCGGATGTCTACTTTAACCTCTCAAGAAACCCTCGACCAACTGAAGCTCTGCTTCAGCCTTACTGAAAAGGCTAACACCCACGAAGAAGCCAAGCAGGCGTTTCAGCAGGTACGCGATCGCGTTGAGCGCGAGTGCCCTGACGCCTTACAAATCGTCGATATGCTTTGGGCTGAGGTCGTCTCCGCCAAGCGCTCCGCAATTTTTTGGCAAGAGCTCTCAGACATGGAGAAGCACTTAGGGGAGAAGATGGCCGAGCAGCAGGTACAGTTGCGCCAAAACTATAACCGCCTAATGCAGGAGCAGTAGGCCCGAGCCACAGCGACGCTAGCCTTTGTAGGCGACGGTGACGCCGCCCAAGTCCCAGTCATCTCATGCCGCCCTTGGATTTACCATGGTTCTCCTGGGGGCGGCCTCCTTTTGCGTGCAAAACTTGGTGGTTCGGATTCTGTATACCCAGCGGTCTATCTTGGGCTGGCTTGAAGCCGGGGGCTATGTGTCGCCGACGCTTCAAACCTCCCTGCTGCTACTGGTGCTGCGTACCCTGTGGGTAGTGCCACTGATGGGGGCACTCATTCCACTGGTGTATCCCCGCCTGTGGCCTGACCTGCGCCAGCTCACCCAGTCATCTCAGCGTCCAACTCTCAAGCTCGCGCTGCTGGGCGGGGTGCTGATGTTTACCTATCTGGTGCTGCTGTATTTCTCCATTGGCCTGATTCCCACCGGCGTTGCCCTTACCCTATTTTTCACCTTTCCCGTGTTCACTGCCATCTTCACCTGGCTGTGGTTTGGCGATCGCCCCTCGGGCAAAAAATGGCTGGTGATGGCGGCAATTTTAGGAGGCAGCGCCCTTACGGTGCCCCAGGCGGCGCTGAGCGGGGCGGCGCTGACGGTGACGGGCACTGGGCTCGGCGTGCTCCTAGGGGTCGCCTCCGGGATAGCCTACGCCCTGTACACCGTTGTGGCCCAGAAAAGCTTTGTCCAGGTTCATCCGATTCCCTATACCTGGGTGAGCTTTGCGGTAACCTGCGGGCTATCGGCGGGGCTGCTGTTGCTGTGGCCACTGGCGGACTGGCGGCTGGACTGGTGGGCCCTGGGTCTGGCAAGTCTGCTGTCGGCGATCGCCACCGCCTTGGGCCACGTGCTGAATAACTTGGGCATTCAAAAAATTGGCGCTACGACGGCATCTATGGTGGGAGCGATGAATCCGGTGCTGACGGCACTGCTGGCCTGGGCCCTGATGCAGGAGGCCCTAACGCCACTGCAGGGCGTGGGGGTGTTGGTCGTGGCGGTAAGCGTGGCCCTACTGGCAGGCGGCGATCGCGCTTAAAGGGGCAGCGCTGCTTTGGTCCCTGTTTATAGAAGGGCAGGAGAAGGGCAGGCGCTGGTCACCAGAAAAGCACGGGAGCGATAGGCCCAGTCATTTAATACATCGCTAAAAGTTCCCGCAGTGGCCGCTTCTTAAACAAGTTTCGGCATTACCTTGCACAAGACTTTACAGAAATCCGGTTCTAATTCACGTATTGCTCGCGTTTGCATAGTTTTATTGCGCGATAATCGATATATTCGCAATGCTCGTATTACTTCTCCCTGAATACATAAGTAGAAAGCCATCAATAAACGACGCTAACCGGGGGGCGAACCCCCAACACCGTTTACTTGTAGCTAGCCACTTATCTCTCTGGGGTGACTCTGCCACCGCCACACCTACCTAGAGACCATAGATAAGATGACAACAGTGCTACAAACCATTCCGATTTTGCCAGGCATGGACGATCGCTCCTTTGTGGGACGCGACTTAACTGGTGAGCGGCTGCAGGGCATGAATCTACGCGATGCTGATTTTACGGGGGCCTGCCTGCGAGGCGTCAACCTGCGGGGCGCTAATCTGGCCGGGGCTAACTTTACCGGCGCTGATTTAACCAAGGCCGTTTTGGTTGGAGCAATCTTAAATGGAGCCAATTTTACGGATGCCTGCCTTCGCAACGCGACGGTGAAGTCGGCCACATTTGGAGGCACAATCTTTTGTCGCACGAACTGCCGCGGCGTGGATTTTTTTGGCGGAGACTTGACGGTCGCCAGCCTCGATTCAGCCGATCTCAAGAACGCCAGCCTGTACATGGCTGTCATCTACCCTTACCAAATGCAAACCTGCAACCTAGACAATACGACGATGCCCAGCGGCAAAGTCATGACCCACAAGCGATAGTCGGTAAGCTGCTGGTCAGGCCCATCGGCGGCGAGAAGCTGCAGATCTCCTTCTCGAACTGGGCAAGCTGAAAGGGACCCAACGTCTCTACCGGCCCGTGACCAGCGCTACCCCAGATATCGACCCTACCAGCCCCCCCACCTGGCCCCAAGTCCGCGCCGCCTTTCAGCGCATCTGGGGCTACCCGGATTTTCGCCCACCGCAAGACGCCATCGTGCGATCGCTGCTGGCGGGTCAAGACACCCTGGTGGTGATGCCCACAGGGGGCGGAAAATCCATCTGCTTTCAGCTCCCGGCTCTGCTACAGCAAGGGCTGACCCTGGTAATTTCGCCCTTGGTAGCGCTGATGGAAAACCAGGTGCAGGAGCTGCGGGAGCGCAATTTGCCAGCCGCCACCCTGCACAGCGATCGCCCTACCCACGAGCGGCGGCGGGTGCTGCAGCACTTACCCCGGCTGCGGCTGCTGTACCTCTCACCTGAGACCCTGTTCACCCCAAAGGTGTGGGAGCGGCTTTGCCAGCCCGATATCACTCTTAACGGCTTGATTTTGGATGAGGCCCACTGCCTGGTGCAATGGGGGGAAACCTTTCGCCCCGCCTACCGCCGCCTCGGCACCGTGCGCCCCGCCCTCCAAGCCGCTACTGGGGCATCCTTTGCGATCGCCGCCTTTACCGCCACCGCAGACCCCGTGGCGCAGGCCACCATTGCCCAGGTGCTGGGGCTCAAGTCGCCGGAGACGGTAGCGCTGAGCCCCTACCGCCCCAACCTCCACCTCAGGGTTGCGCAAGTGTGGACACCCCAGGCAAGGCGCTCGCGGCTGCGGCAATTTATCGATGCCCACCGGGGACAGACCGGGCTAGTATACGTGCGCACCCGGCGGGATGCAGAGCAAGTGAGCAGTTGGCTCAGCTCGCGGCACCGAGTAGCGGCCTACCACGCGGGGTTAGGCTCCCAGCAGCGGCGGCACATCGAAGCGGACTGGACCGGTAACCGGCTGCAGTTTGTGGTGTGCACCTCGGCCTTTGGCATGGGGGTAAATAAGCCCGACTGCCGCTGGGTCGCCCACCTACATGCGCCGCTGCTGCTGTCGGAGTATGTGCAGGAGGTGGGCCGGGCCGGTCGGGATGGAAAGCGGGCCGAGGCCCTAACCCTGGTGAGCGATCGCTTTGGGTGGCTAGACCCCCAGGATAAGCAGCGGCGGCAGTTCTTTTTGCGGCGAATGGCGGCGCAGCGGCGGGAGGCGCTGGCCCTAGCGAGTAAGCTGCCGAAGCGGGGGGACCTGCGGCAGGTAGCACAAGAATTTAAGCAGGGGGCCGTGGCGCTGTCGCTGCTGCATGCCATGGGGCGGCTAAGGTGGCAAGATCCGTTCCACTACATAATGATGGCGGGGGCGGAGAGCAGCACGACGGATATGGGGACGGCAGCAGGGCAGATGCAGCGGTATCTGTATGGGCGGGGGTGCCGCTGGCAGGGGATTTTGACGGGGTTCGGATTTGGGGAGGAGGCAGTCCGCTGTGGGCACTGCGATCGCTGTCAGCAAAACGCTCAATAATAGGGACGGCAAATTAGATTGCGACACAGGCCAAAACAAGATCTAACGAACCAGACGCCTGCCTGCTTTGATCGTGGTTAGCAATCCTTCACGGCAGCGATAGGATAACCTCAATTTGCGATCGTCTTTCGGGCACACGGCGCGATCGCCCTGAAGAGCGGCTCTGCTTTCCTTTTGCTAGATTGTAGTCGGGCAACGAGACCAGCGGTATCTAAATACCAGCAACCATGGACAACATTCAGCTCGAAATTGAAGGCCAAGGGGCGATCGCGGCGGCAGAGGAGCTGCTGAGCACGGGCGGTATTCAGGGGCAGCTTGAGCCAACGGATGACGAGCCCGAGCGGGATTTGGCCACCATTACTGCGATCGCCACTATCGCCAGCCTCACCCTCACCGCTATTGAGCTAGCGGAGAAGATTTATGGCTGGTACCAGGCCTACCGCCAGCGCCAGGATGCCGACAAGCGAATCGAAAAGGTTTTGCTGATTGGCAAGGATGGTCAGCGTATTCTGCTGGCGGATGCCTCGGTGGAGCAGATTCGCCGCATTCTCGAATAGCCCTAGACTTTATCGCGCTGCGCTATGGACATCCTTTACGTTGACCTGCTGCCCGCTGACGATGGCTACGTGACGCTGCGCTACGGCAAAGAGCCTAGCAACTGGACCGCCACGGACCGGCGACTGGCCCTCAGCGATATCCAGGCGCTGGTGGACCATGACAAGCTTTACTACTTCACCCGTCGCCCCGACTTCCGCCGCGTGGGGCAGCAGCTTTACGCCTGGTTAGATGCGGAGGGGCGCTGGCTCACCAAAGAAATTCAGCGCTGCGCTGCCCCGGAGCTGGTGCTGATGATTGCCGCGCGGCAGCAGTTGGCCCACCTGCCTTGGGAAGTGCTGCACGACGGGGATGAGTTTTTGGTGCAGGCGATGACCCCGGTGGTGCCGGTGCGCTGGGTGGAGGGAGCGGCTGAGCCGCAGCCACCCCAAGCGCGATCGCTCAACGTGATGTTTATGGCGACTTCCATTGCCGGTGAGCAAGCGCTAGACTTTGAGGCGGAAGAGGCCAAAATTCTGGAAATCACAGACAAGTTTCCGCTGACGCTACGGGTTGAGGAGAGCGGCTGTGTCGCCGAGTTAAAGACGCTGTGGAAACGCTACAACAGAGGCAGCTTTGATATCTTTCACCTCACGGGTCACGCCGGGATTACCAAAACGGAGTCACCAACGCCGTTTTTTATTACCGAAACTGAGACGGGCGATCGCTACGACGCTACGGCAAAAGACCTGTTTCAGGTGTTCCGACAACGACGCCCTCGATTGGTGTTTCTCTCGGGCTGTCGCACCGGGCAGTCCCTCGAGGATGGCACCGTCAACTCTATTGCTAAGGCGCTAGTGGCCTATGGCCTGCCTGCGGTGCTGGGCTGGGGTCAGCCCGTGCGCGATCGCGACGCCACACTGGCGGCAACCAAGCTCTACGAGTCGCTAGCGGCGGGTGATTCGTTGCCGAGCGCCCTCTGCGAGACGATGCGGCACCTGCGAAACGAAGAAGCCCGCGATTGGCACCTGCTGCGGCTATATGCCCGCACCGGTACGCTGGAGCCGCTGGTGCAGGCTGGTTCAGCGACGGTCTATGTGCCGCCCCTAGAGACGACGCAGAGCTACTTTTTGGACGACGAGCAGCAAGTGCGCGTCGCTGGCCCTGACAAATTTGTTGGGCGGCGACGGCTGCTGCAGCGATGTTTGCAACACCTGCTGCGGGAGCGGGGCAAGGTGGGGGTGCTGCTGCATGGGCTGGGGGGCAACGGCAAAAGCACGGTGGCGGCGCGGCTGCTGGACCGGCTGCAGGGCTACACCCCCGCTGTAATCTACCGACGATTAGACGAAGCGGCGCTGCTGCGATCGCTGGCGAGACAGGCAACCGATAAAGCGGGCTAGCCACTTCTGGATACTGACGACCCACTAGAGCAGCGGCTCACTGATTTTTTACGCTACCACCTGCAGCGCGGGCAGCGGTTTTGCCTGGTGCTGGATGACTTTGAGGCCAACCTAGAGCTGCTGCCTAGCGGCAAGCCCGCGTTCAAGGCAAAGGCGGACGCCACGGCCAGCGACACCCTCTCCGCCTCTGAGGTGTTGACGGCCCTAATGCGATCGCTGCGGGCGATGGCAGAGCACCGGCTAATCATCACCAGCCGCTACAAGGTGACCCTGCCAGAGCTAGACGCATACGTAGCGCGGGTATCGGTGCCGGCGCTGAGCGGTGCGGACTGGACCAAAAAGTGCGATCGCCTAGAGGCGTTTAAGGCCGAGTCTGAGGTGGATAAAGACCTGCAGCAGCGGGCCAAGGCGATCGCCAACGGCAACCCCCGGCTTTTGGAATGGCTAGACGACGTGCTGCGGGCCTCTGGCTTGGACAAAGCGGCAATTTTGGATGCCATGGCAGCGAAAGCGGCGGAGTACCGGGAAAACATCTTGGCCGAGGAGCTGCTGAAGCAGCAGGTGCCAGCGGTGAGCCTGCTGCTGGCGCGGGGGTTGATTTACCAGCTTCCAGTGCCGGAGGCGGCGCTGGCGGCGGTGCGTGACGGGATAGAGAACTTTGCCCAGCACCGCGATCGCGCTGGGGCGCTGGGGCTGCTGGAGCTGAGCCAGATTGGGGGGGAGGCGCATTACCGGGTGTCGCGGCTGCTGGAGGCACTGCTGCCTCGGGAGGCGACTGAGGCGCGGTGTGGTACTGCGGCGGAGACGCTGTATGAGGGGTGGTGGAGGGCGGCAGAGTCAGCTTCTGAGGAGCGATCGCTGGAGGTTCATCGGCTGGCTGTGGCGGGGAAACAGGCCGATATTGCGGCTGATATTGCGAGCCGCATTGCCCATCTATATTACGACCAGAGCCGCTTTCGAGAAGCGGTTGACCTCTGTTCCAAAACTTTAGAAATCGGCTCGGATTACCGCGTCTACCATGCGCTGGCGCGATCTAAGCAGACTTTGGGCGATACTCAAGCTGCTTTGCAATACTACAATCAAGCGCTGGAGCAGTGCCCTGATAGCAATGACCACGCCAAGGAAAAATCCGCCATTATCCACAATTCCGCAGGTATCTACGCGCAGCGGGGACAGGTGCAACAGGCCCTGGATCTCTATCAGCAGTCCCTAGAAGCAGAAGAAGCGATCGGGGATGTGAAAGGCAAAGCCGCCACGCTGCATCAGATGGCAGGTATCTACGCGCAGCGGGGACAGGTGCAACAGGCCCTGGGTCTCTATCAGCAGTCCCTAGAAGCAGAAGAAGCGATCGGGGATGTGAAAGGCAAAGCCGCCACGCTGAACAATATGGCTATCATCTACGCCCAACAGGGACAGGTGCAACAGGCCCTGGGTCTCTATCAGCAGTCCCTAGAAGCAGAAGAAGCGATCGGAAATGTACAAGGCAAAGCCGCCACGCTGCATTGTATGGCTATCATCTACGCCCAACAGGGACAGGTGCAACAGGCCCTGGGTCTCTATCAGCAGTCCCTAGAAGCAGAAGAGGCGATCGGGAATGTGCAAGGCCAAGCCGCCACGCTAAACAATATGGCTGATCTTGCATTCAAGGCGGGAGAGCGCGATCGCGCATTGGACTTGCTGAAGCAGACAGTAGAGGCCGTAATTCAATCGAGAGACTATCTAAACGGCGTCATAGTCCTCTCCAATATCGCTGCCACGTCTGAAGACGGCAAAATCGCCTACTTTGCCCAATCTCTCTGGCTCGCCCTACAAATAGAAACGCCCTTGGATAGCCTAATGCTCCGCCTCTCCAGTCTCTTCAAAACCCTTCCTAAAGGCGACCCTCTCGAACTCCTCCTCGCCACCACCGCCCTCTACCACTGTGCCCAACAGTCCAACCACCCCAACATTGAAGACCTGCAGAAGCGAGCTTTCGACATGCTTAGCTACATTGCCAGCGCCCGAGGCATCGAAACCCAAGCGGCCCTGCAAACCTGGATGGCCCAAACCGGCCTCAATGATCCCAACCAGTTCCTCCCCCAGCTCAATCAAGAACTCAAAGCCCGCATCGGCGACACTTGGCTATTCAATCCCAACGATTTGCCCCGCCCCTAATTTATTTGCCATGGGACATTCCGCCCATATGCCGGGCCATCCCACCGTACGGGCGGGTTTAGCAGCAGCTTACCGGGCTACACCAAAACGCCACTGCCAAACCCGCCCCTAGATCATTCGCCACGGGCCATCCCACCCCTCAATTCATCTGCAAATTGACCCAACCCGCTAAGATTATTACTATCCACCCTCCCCGCCACAAACCGCCTCCACCATGACTGCCCCAACCCCCGCCGCTATTCTCAACGTCCTCAAACCCGTCCAGGACCCTGAGCTGCAGCGCAGCCTGGTAGAGCTAAACATGATCCGCGACGTGGACGTAGAAGACGGCCAGGTCAGCTTCACCCTCGTGCTCACCACCCCCGCCTGCCCGCTGCGGGAGTTCATCGTTGAAGACTGCGAGAAAGCGGTCAAGACCCTCCCCGGCGTCGAGTCCGTAGACATCGCTGTCACCGCCGAAACCCCCCAGCAAAAATCCCTGCCCGATCGCCAGGGCATTGCGGGCGTCAAGAACATCCTGGCGGTGTCCAGCGGCAAGGGCGGGGTGGGTAAAAGCACCGTGGCCGTTAACCTGGCTGTGGCCCTAGCGGACAGCGGCGCAAAAGTGGGGCTAATCGATGCCGACATCTACGGCCCCAACACCCCCACCATGCTAGGGCTCGCCAGCACCGGCGTCACCGTGCAGGAAGGCTCAGACGGCCAGACTCTAGAGCCTGCCTTTAACTACGGCGTCAAGCTGGTGTCCATGGGCTTTTTAATTGACAAAGACCAGCCGGTGATTTGGCGGGGGCCAATGCTCAACGGCATCATCCGCCAGTTTCTCTACCAGGCCAATTGGGGGGAGCTGGACTACTTAATTGTAGATATGCCCCCCGGCACCGGCGATGCCCAGCTGACCATGGCCCAGGCGGTGCCCATGGCCGGAGCAGTGATCGTCACCACGCCGCAGACGGTGGCGCTGCAGGATGCCCGCCGGGGATTGAAAATGTTCCAGCAGCTTGGGGTGACGGTGCTGGGGATTGTGGAGAACATGAGCTACTTTGTGCCACCAGACCTACCGGACCGCCAGTACGACATCTTTGGCTCTGGGGGCGGGCAGCGCACCTCAGAGGAGCTGGGTCTGCCGCTGCTGGGCTGTGTGCCGCTGGAGATAAATCTGCGGGAAGGGGGCGATCGCGGGGTGCCCGTGGTGCTAGAGCAGCCCGACTCAGCTTCCGCCAAGGCGCTGCGAGAAGTGGCGCAGCAGGTGGCCGCGCGGGTGTCCGTGGTGGCTTTGACTTAGTCTCTAGTCGCTGATAAGTTAAGGGACGATACGCCAAGATAAGGGAAGCCATGCCGCCACGCCGCAACATTGCCCTCGTCATTGCTGGCGGGGCCTCCCTGGGCAGCTACGAAGCCGGGGTAATGACCGAGCTGCTGTATGCCCTCAACTACATCAACCGCACCCGCAAGGCCGATGAGCCGGAGTTCGTCATCGATGTGATGACCGGCGGCTCTGCCGGAGCGCTGACTGCAGCGCTCGTGGCGCGGATTATGCTCCATGGCTACGGGGAGCGATCGCGGCTGTACGAGGCTTGGGTGGAGCGCATCAACATCGTGGAGCTGATGCAACGAGCCCCCGACAACGCGGTTCTATCTAAAGACGTGATCCGTAAGCTGGCCCACGACCTAGTGGTTGAAGGCATTGACGCCAAGGGCACCCCCACCTCCTTCGCGCCGAGGACCTTACGGCTGGGGGTGAGCCTCAGCAACATGAACGGCATCGACTACCGGCTGCCGGTGTTGGCCTCCGCCATGTCCACTGGCAAGCCGTTCATCACCACCCTGTACTCAGACACCGCCCACTTCCGGCTCCCCAACCGGGCTACGCAAGCCCCCGAGCCCTGGGAACGCCTGATCGAAGCGGCGATCGCCAGCAGCAGCTTCCCCATTGCCTTTCAGCCAGAAGATCTGCTGCGCTTCCCCAAGGACTACCCCGACTCAACTTTGTCGGAGCGGCCTTCGCCCTTCTTCCCGTCTCAGGGGGGCCGAAAGATGACCTTTTTAGATGGCGGCATCTTTAATAACGAGCCGCTAGAGGAAGCCATTCGTCTGGCGCGGGAGGCGGACGGCGGCATCCCCGAGCCGGACCGGCTGTTCTTGTTGGTGGACCCCGCCATCAATGTCTCGGAGTTTGAGCCGGATATCAAAACCACCGCCCCGCTGGAAAATCACATCAACCGGCTAATTGAGATGATTTTCAACCAGGGGCAGGCCATCCAGTGGCTGCGGGACGCTTACCGCAAGAATACAGAGATTGCCTGGCGGGACAAGCTGCTGGAAGGAATCACCTACCTGGTGCGCACCTCAGACATTGACCAAGACCAGGACTTTGTGAATGAGCTGAAGCAGTTCAGCCGCCGCGTCATTTGGGAGAAGAGCCGGCTAGCGGACGAGGCGGACCTGCAGCCTGAGCTAGAAAAGATTTTGAGCGGGGTTGAAACGCGGTTCTCCGAGTCCTTTGAGAGTTTGGCCGATGCCCCGCGGGCAGCGCAGAAGCAGGAGATGTTTCGCCATCTGGTGTTTATTCTCAACACGGTGGCCAACCTGCAGAACAAGTCCGCCCTGCAGTTCTCCGTCATCGGCTCCACCCCCGAGCGCACCGCCGGGGACCAAATCAGCGGCTTCGGTGGCTTTTTTGACCAGGAGTGGCGGCAGCACGACTACCGGCAGGGGCGCATTGAAGCCCACGATCGCCTTACAGAAATCTTAGGGGTCCGCTACCCCAAAGAGCAGGTGAATGGCCGCACCAGCCAGGACTACCGCATCGAGGAAGATTTCTCTAACGTGTCGCTGAAGGACGCCGATCGCGGCCTGAGGGAAAAAATTCGCGACACCATTTTGCTGCGGCTCGCCAAGGTAATTGGCAACACCCTCAAGGTGCCCGCCTCTGGCTGGCTGGTTACCCGAATTTTTCTGCGTCGTCGGGTAAACGAGCTTCTAGAGCTGTGATATAGCGCTCTACTTAAGTGGCTGGCCACAAGTAAACAATATGGGGGTTCGCCCCCCGGTGGGGGGCGAACCC
>JBCCAG010000019.1:0-15530 GCA_039814955.1 Cyanobacteria bacterium P01_A01_bin.135 | reverse complement strand
GGAGACTTTGCGCCCGACGAGGTTGTCGCTGGGGCAATCAGGGCGCGAGAGGAGCTGGGCGTCGAGATTTTACTGGTGGGCGACCAAGCGCGCATCGAACGAGCCATCCAGCAGCATGTGGCCACCCTGCCGGAGGGGATTACCATCGTCCCGGCTGAAGGGATGATCGAGATGTGTGAGGAGCCCTTGACGAGTCTGCGGCGCAAGCCCAAGGCCTCCATCAATGTGGCGATGAAGCTGGTCAAGAAGGACCAGGCCGATGCTGTTGTCTCCGCGGGGCACTCCGGCGCCGCGATGGCGGCGGCGCTGCTGAAGCTGGGGCGACTGAAGGGCATCGATCGGCCCGCCATTGGTGCTGTATTCCCAACCTTAAAAGCAGATAAATCGGTACTGGTGCTAGATGTGGGGGCAAACGTCGACTGTCGCCCCAGGTTTCTCGAGCAGTTCGCCGTCATGGGCTCGGTTTACTCCCGCAGCGTTCTCGGCGTCGATGAGCCGCAGGTCGGCCTTTTAAATATTGGCGAGGAGGCCTCTAAAGGAAACGACCTAGCGCTTCAGACTCACCAGCTCCTGCAGAACCGCTCGGGCATCAACTTTGTGGGCAACGCCGAGGGCCGCGATGTCCTCTCGGGGGATTTTGACGTGGTGGTGTGCGATGGCTTTGTGGGTAATGTGCTGCTGAAGTTTGCCGAGGCGGTTGGGGATGTGCTGCTGCAGATTTTGCGGGAGGAGCTGCCCAGGGGGGTGCGAGGCAAGCTAGGCACCGCGATGCTGAAGCCCAATCTGCGCCGCATTAAGCAGCGCATCGACCATGCGGAACACGGCGGTGGTCTGCTGCTGGGGGTGGATGGGGTCTGCATCATTAGCCACGGCAGCTCCCAAGCGCCTTCTATTTTTAACGCCATCCGGCTCGCTAACGAGGCGGTGGAGCACCGCGTACTCGACCAGATTCACGGCTACTACCAGCAGGTGATGGCAGCGGCGACGGACGGAGCCTAATTGTCGGTGAAAACTATGTCACAGTCTTCAGGCGTCACCGTTACGGGGTGTGGTTCGGCGGTGCCGCGCCTTTCGGTCTCTAACGACCATTTAAGCGAGATTGTCGAGACCTCAGACGAGTGGATTGCCTCGCGCACCGGCATCCGGACTCGGCAGCTCGCAGGGGAGGGGGAATCCACCAGTAGCCTCGCCGCCGCTGCCGCCCAGCGGGCCTTAGAGATGGCCCAAGTGGACCCGCAAACCGTGGACCTGATCTTGCTGGCCACCTCTACGCCGGATGATCTGTTCGGCTCTTCGAGCCAGGTGCAGGCACAGCTTGGGGCCTCGCAGGCCGTCGCGTTTGACATCACCGCCGCCTGCTCTGGCTTTATTGTTGGCCTATCCACCGCCGCTCAGTTTATCTACAGCGGCGCGTATAAAACCGTGGTGCTGATTGGGGCAGATGTGCTGTCCCGCTGGGTGGACTGGGGCGATCGCCGCACCTGCGTCCTGTTCGGCGACGGGGCCGGTGCTGTTGTCCTGCAGGCGGGGGAGCAAGACGGGCTGTTGGGGTTTGAGCTGCGCAGCGACGGCACTCAATATAGCTGCTTGACGCTGCCCTACCAGGGGGAAGGGCGATCGCATTCTGAGGCGGTTACCACCCAGCTGGGGGGCTTCCAGCCCATCAATATGAACGGGCAAGAGGTGTATCGCTTCGCCGTGCGCCAGGTGCCAGAGGTGATTGAAAAAGCCATCTACCGCGCCGGCCTAGCCCGAGAAGACATCGACTGGCTGCTGCTGCACCAGGCCAACCAGCGGATTTTAGACGCGGTGGCCAAGCGGCTCAAGGTGCCCAGCGAGCGGGTGATCAGCAACATGGCCGCCCACGGCAACACCTCCGCCGCCTCCATTCCCCTAGCGCTCGACGAGTGGGTGCGCCAGGGCAAGATCCAACCGGGTGATATAATTGCTGCCGCTGGCTTTGGCGCTGGCTTGACCTGGGGCGCAACCCTGTTTCGTTGGGGTCAACTGTAGGTCTATCCCTATCGTCAAGGGCTTGCCGTGGCATAGCGTCAGGATAGGGCAAATGCTAGCTTGCAAAATTATGGGAGCAGCTCACGCTGGGGTGGATAGCGATGGCAAACGTATGGGTATTTCCAGGCCAGGGATCGCAGAGCGTCGGCATGGGCAGTGACCTGCCGGATAGTTCCGAGGCCAAGGCCAAGCTGGCGATAGCGGATGAAATCTTGGGCTGGTCGGTGTTGGAGATCTGCCAGCGGGAAGACAATACGGTTTCCCAAACCCGCTACACCCAGCCCTGCCTCTATGTGATTGAAGCCATTTTGGCGGACCTGCTGCGGGCCAGCGATTCCCCTAGCTTTGTAGCGGGCCACAGCCTAGGAGAATATTCTGCCCTGTATGCCGCCCGTGTCTTTGACTTTGAGGCGGGGCTGCGGCTGGTACAGCAGCGGGCCGAGGTGATGAGCCAGATAGCCGACGGGGGCATGGCGGCCATCATTGGGGCGGACCGTAAGCAACTCAACGATTTGCTCCTTCAGACTAGCGATGTGGTGCTGGCCAACGATAACAGCGCTGCCCAGGTGGTGATTTCCGGCAACCAGGAATCAGTGGACCAGATCCTGGCTGAGCTCAAAGCCAAACGCAAGGTTCCCCTCAACGTCAGCGGGGCCTTTCACTCGCCGCTGATGAGCGATGCCGCCCAGCAGTTCCAGACGGTGCTAGATAAGGTCAGCTTCCAAGACGCTCAGGTGCCAGTGCTCTCCAATACAAGCCCCACACCGGAAACCTCAGGGACAGCCCTCAAAGCTAGTCTCTCCCAGCAGATGACCGGCACCGTGCGCTGGCGAGAAACTATGCTGCAGTTCTCTGAACTGGGGGTGACCCAGGCAACGGAGGTGGGACCTGGTAAAGTGCTCACCGGCTTGATGAAGCGCACCTGTTCCGGGGTGACCCTGCAAAACGTCAGCAGCCTGAGCGATCTGCCGGCTGACGCCCCGGCATAATGCCCTTCAATCACCCGCCCCCATGAGCCAGCCTGATCTTCCGCCGGTCCCCTATGGCGCTCGCGAACCCCCGGTTAGCCTCACCCTATACCACCTGCTGAAATGGGGCCTGGTGCACCCGATGCTGCTGGGGTATTTTCGCGGCCGCATTTACGGCAGCGAAAACGTGCCGCGCCGGGGGCCGCTGCTGGTGGTTAGCAACCACGCCAGCTACTTCGACCCGCCCCTGCTCGCCTCAGCGGTGCGGCGTCCGGTGGCCTACATGGCTAAAGCGGAGCTGTTTGAGGTGCCGGTGCTTAGCCCTGCCATCCGCCTGTACGGGGCCTACCCAGTGGTGCGCGACAGAAGCGATCGCGCGGCCCTGCGGGCGGCCTTATCCCGCTTAAAGGAAGGCTGGGCTGTGGGGGTATTTCCCCAAGGTACCCGTACTCAAGATGCCCGCATCCCCGCCCCTAAACTAGGGGCGGCCTTGATTGCCGCTAAGGCCCAGGTGCCGCTGCTGCCGGTGAGCCTCTGGGGCACCCAGGCCATCTTGCGCGGAGCTCTGCCGCAGCCGGTGCCGGTGACGATTCGCATTGGGGTCCCCATCGACCCACCCGCCTCTGGCGATCGCGCTGAGCTACAGGCCGTCACTCAGCACTGCGTCACCGCTATTCACGAGCTTCATGATCTGGGCCGCTAGAGCAGGGCCGCTAGCCGAGCGAGGCAGAGCGATCGCGGCGGGGAATATAGCGCCGTAGCGAGGAGCCCGTGCGGCCAGTAAACACCCACACCACCGAGCGGGCCCCATCCCGCAACACCTTGCGCGTCGGCTCCGGCGGCTCCTCAGTTTCCATGGCGATGGGGCGAAAGCCGATGCCGCGACTGCCCAGGACAATTTCCCCAATCACCCGGGCGCGGCGCATGTGGTAGTCAGAGGTAATCAAGTAGATATTGTCGATGTTGCGGGCTTCAAACTCGTCCACCAGGGTAGTGAAGTTGGTTACCGTATCCTCTGCCCGATAGTCCAGAAACAGACGCTCTGGGCCAATGCCCGCTTCATAGAACAGCGCCTCGGCAAACTCGCGGTTCGTGCCCGAAGAAATCCAGATGGGCAGGGCGGGGTGCTCTTGGGCAAACTGCACCGCAAACTGCTCGCGGGCGATAGAGCCCCCCAAAACCAAAATGGCGTCTGGCCGCAGAATATAGTGCTGAAATCCCCGATACCCTACCCCCGCTACTACCAGCAGCAGGATGAGCTGCACCGCCCACTTCACCGGCTTGAGAAAGATCACCGCGCTGTTTGCATTCCTTTGGCGTATTTTGCCTACTTAGTGTAGCGAACCGTTGGTCCCCATAGGGCATTTCTCACCGGGGTAGGGCGTTGACCGCACCTCCGGTAGACCCGACCAGTAGACGCTACAATAGCAACCGGAGCCGGCTATAGGCCGCCGTCGATAGGATGCCCTGACAGATTATGCCCCGCTGATGGACGGGGGATCTGCTTCGTCAGGGCTGCGCTTGAATTTTGTTTGGAGAAACTGGCTTGAAAAACCCGCAGTCTCAAAGTATTGTCACCATTGCGATCGCCCTGCTAGCCTTCTTTGCTGTGGTAATCGGGCTCAACTCATTTGTTGTCATCAACCCGGGGCAAGCCGGCGTGGTCAGCATCTTGGGTAAGGCGCAAAACGCCCCGCTGCTGGAGGGCATTCACTTCAAGCCGCCCCTGATTTCCGCCGTCGATGTCTACGACGTGACGGTGCAGAAGTTTGAGGTGCCCGCCGAAAGTGCTACCCGCGATTTGCAGAGCCTAAAGGCCAGCTTTGCCATCAACTTCCGCCTTGACCCCACCCGGGTTGTAGAGATTCGCCGCACCCAGGGGACCCTAGGCAACCTGGTGGCCAAGGTAATCGCGCCCCAAACCCAAGAGTCCTTTAAGATCGCTGCGGCGCGGCGCACCATTGAAGAATCGATTACCAAGCGCACTGAGCTGAAGCAAGACTTTGACATTGCGCTAGGAGAGCGACTAGAGAAGTACGGCGTCATCGTCCTGGACACCAGCATCATCGACCTCAACTTCTCTAACGAGTTTGCCAAGTCCGTTGAAGACAAGCAAATTGCAGAACAGCGGGCCCGCCGCGCCGTCTACATTGCCCAGGAGGCGTCCCAAAAGGCTCAGGCCGAGGTGAACCGCGCTAAGGGTAAAGCGGAAGCCCAGCGACTACTGGCAGAAACCCTCAAGGCCCAGGGCGGCTCTCTGGTGCTGCAGAAAGAAGCCATTGAGGCCTGGCGCGAGGGAGGGGCCCAAATGCCAGAGGTGCTGGTGATGAGTGGCAACAGCTCGGCGGCGGTTCCTTTCTTGTTTGACCTGCAGACTGGCGGTCAGGAAAACTAGGGGTCGGTTTTCGGTGAGCATATCCCCATCTGTATTTGTTTGGCGAGCGTGGAAGAGCGCACTACGCTCTGGCCTCACCCCCCTCAATCCCCCCTTAGCAAGGGGGGAAGCGCCGTTCTCCCCCTTAGCTTTTGAGCAAAGCTCATGCTTCGCAAACGCACAGCGCGTCCAGAGGACGCAGGGAAGCTAGAGGGGGTCAGGCCGAGACGCTAAATACGTACTCATACGTACCCAAATGAGAACAGGCTCAGAGTTCTAATTGGGACAGGTGAACCGGCGGCTGAGATTACGGCTGGTGCCGGTCGAGTTCGTCTCTGCTGTCCAACCGGTACCACTGCCAAAGGGAATCTGCGCCCACACTCGGTTGCGCTGGATAGCGCCGTTACGGCTATCCAAGATGCGCACAACCCGCCCGCCGCTGAGCTGGCCAATGGCCCTGGCCCCCAAAGAAGCGTCGTTGCGCACCGTCAAGAAGGGAACGTCGACCCGAGCACAGACCTGCTCTGGATTGGGGTCGGGGTCGGGATCAGGCCTGCCCGCACAGCTTTTGAGGTGGCGGGCAATCACATAGCCTAGAGTGCTGCCAGCGCTGGGCACGATCGCTTCAACGAAGCCCTCTTCCACAATGAACCCGCCTCCGGGTGCGCGCTCCACCAGATAGACCTCTGTATCAGCCTCAATGGTGGCGCGGCGGACACTCTCTGAACCGACTGAGGGCAGCGAGTAAACATCGAGGCGGCGGTTAGCGCGGCGACAGAAGGGGGTAGGTCGCGCCTGGGCCACCAACGCTGTGGAGGGAGCCGGGGTCTGACCACGGGCTGCGTTAGCTAAGGGTCCAAGCGGGCCGATCACCGATATCAGGGCGAGGGCTAACCCAGATCGAATCAGGTTCATGGGTTTCTTACTCAAAACAAAAATTGTCACGCTTATGGTACACCAGTCGTTGCTGAGCCAGGACGATTTTTGCCACGTTGCGCCCATAGCGTTACAAAGTCATCATTCGCTCAGGCGTCCCAGCAGCTCAGCGAAGTTACAGGGGCGGTGACGCACATCGAGCTGGGAGCGAAGGATTTTCTCCCAGGCGGTGCGGCAAGCCCCCGTGGACCCTGGCAGGCAGAACAGGTAGGTGCCATTGGCCACCCCGCCCAACGCCCGCGACTGGATGGTAGAGGTACCAATCTCTTCATAGGAGATCTGGCGAAACAGCTCCCCAAACCCCGCGATCGCCTTATCGAGCAGCGGCGCGATCGCCTCGGGGGTGCCGTCCCGCCCCGTGAGCCCCGTCCCCCCGGTCGTCAACACTACCTGCACTTCGGCATCGGCAATCCAACTAGACACCACAGCGCGAATACGGTAGATATCGTCGGGAACAATCTGCCGGTCCACCAGCCGGTGCCCCGCTGCCTGGAGCTGGGTGGCAAGGTAGTCCCCCGACTTATCCGTGGCGGCGGTGCGCGAGTCCGATACTGTCAGTACTGCGATCGCTAGAGCAATGGCCTCCCCTTGGGCGGCATCGGTGGACCCAGGGCTCGCTGACGCAGGGTGGTGGGAGGGAGCTAGATTATCCATGGCAAATTTTGGTATTTGGCAACGATGGGACTGCGCAACTTGTCTCCCCATGCTAAGGCATCCGAGATTGGCATCCCACCAAACAGTAGCGGTGGTCTATCCTCAGCCTTTGGGGCAGATAGCTCTTTCGAGCGGCTCAAGCTACACTTCAAAGAGTTAACCGCACTGCCTAGCGTCCATGTTTGGTGAATTTCAGCAAAGTCGCCTTCGCATCGAGCTTGATGCCTCTGAAGCTGCCATCCGGGACAGCCTGATCAGCCTCGAGCGCCTCAAGCAGTGGCAGTGGCCACAGCAATTTATCGCCCCAGTTCCCACACAGCTTGAGGTAGGCACCGTATTTACAACCCAGCTAGGCCCCATTGCTACCGAGCACCGCGTCGAGGCGGTCAGCGACACGCACTTGCGGCTGCTTCTCAGCCGCAGCGTCGATGGCTTTCACGACTGGGATTGGGGCGACGGCTGGGTCCAATCCTGCTTAGAGGGGGTGTCGCTGCTGCCGTTGGGAGCCGGCAACTCCTTGGCCCTAGCACAGCTGCGGCGATTCTTACAAACCCAGTCCTAGCAAAAACCTAGTCTGGGTTTGACAACGGCGGCTTGCCCACCCGTAGCCGCACTGAGTTGTTGTGGGAGGGCAGCCCCTCCGCCGTCGCCAGTTGGTCAATGTCGGCAGCGCAGGCATTGAGGGCCTCTGGCGAATACTGGATCAAGCTCGAATGCTTCAGAAAAGTCTCCACCCCCAGAGCCGAGGCATAGCGAGCCGCGCCCGAGGTAGGTAAAGTGTGGTTTGGCCCCGCCAAATAGTCGCCCACGGCCTCCGGCGTAGAGTAGCCGAGAAAAACGGCCCCAGCGTGGCGAATTTGGCGCAGCAGTTCCCAGGGCTCACTGACTTCAAGCTGCAGGTGCTCAGGGGCAAACTGATTGGAGAGGCTAGCCGCCGTCTCCAGGGAATCGACGATAACCACTAGGCCATAGTTAGCGATCGCCTTCTCGGTATCAGTGCGCCGTGGGTGGCCTGTGAGCTGCCCCTGCACTTCGCTCACCACCTGGCGGGCCAGGGCCGAATCGGGGGTGAGCAAAATCGCCGCCGCCATGGGGTCATGCTCCGCCTGAGCCAAGAGGTCCGCCGCAACGTGGCCCGGTTTAGCATCGGAGTCGGCAATCACCAGCACCTCAGACGGACCCGCCAGCGAGTCGATGCCGACGGTGCCAAATACCGCCTTTTTCGCCAGGGTAACGTAGATGTTTCCCGGCCCGGTAATCACATTCACGCTGGGAATCGTTTCCGTACCGTAGGCCAGAGCGGCGATCGCCTGGGCCCCGCCTACCCGGTAAATCTCCTGCACCCCGGCTTCCTGCGCCGCCACCAGCACCGCCGGGTTCACACCGCCGTCTGGCCCCGGTGGGGTAACCATGACAATTCGCTCTACTTGCGCCACTTTAGCGGGGACCGCATTCATCACCACCGTACTGGGGTAAGACGCCCGCCCACCCGGCACGTACAGCCCCGCCGCGTCCACTGGGGTGTAGCGCTTCCCCAATACAATGTCTTGCTCTGGCCCACTAAAGTTGACCCAGCTTTTAGGCAACCGCTGCCGGTGAAATGCCTCAACGTTGCGGCAGGCGGCGCGAATCGCCCGCAGCAGTTCCGGGGATACCCGCTGGTAGGCAGAATCTAGCTCCTCATGGGTCACCCGCAGCTCGTCAGCCCGAAAGCTGTGACCATCAAAAGCCTCGGTGTAGCGGAGCAGCGCTGTGTCCCCTTGTCGCTTGACGTCATCCAAGACCGCCCGGACCGTCGCCTCTTTGGTGGAAATCTGGTCGCTATGGGTGCGGTCGCAAATTCGCTGTAGCTCAGTTTGCGCCTCGGATAGCTGAGTAACGATTCGTAGCATTGCCACATCCACTTCATCAGTTGACAAAGATTCCAGGCAACAGACAGACTTGACGCAAGACAGCAGTTTAGCTATCCCAATAAACCTGGCCTGATGCGCTAGACCCCAAATGCCCGGACATCGATGCTTCTTCTCCTACATTACCTTGGATCTCAGGGAAGCGCTCGCCAGAGCCGGCGCAAGCCGTAACGAATATTTAGAAAAAATCGCAAGTTACTTCATTAAAGTTTTGCCTTAAGCGCAACTTTTACCTACAATAGTAGATCGGTGACTTTTCAATGGACTGGGGGACTCGTCTCTGTGCCAAACATCAAATCTGCAATTAAGCGCGTCCAAATCACGGAGCGCAACCGACTGCGCAACAAGTCCTACCGTTCTGCGGTGCGGACGTTGATCAAGCGGTATTTTAGCGCCGTTGAGGCCTATAAAGCGGAGCCGAGCGCAACCGCGCTAGAAGACGTACAAACCCGCATGTCGGCGGCCTACAGCAAAATCGACAAAGCCGTCAAGAAGGGCGTGATTCACCCCAACAACGGCGCTCGCAAGAAGTCTCAGCTCGCCGCCGCCCTCAAGGCCTTGAGCTCTAGCGACGATTCAACGGCGGCGGTCGCTAGCGCCGATGCCTCCTAAGGTCCGCCACGAGAGCGCTAGGGACCATGCAGCTGATTGATACCCACGTCCACCTCAACTTCGATACGTTTCAAGGTGATTTGGACCAGGTGGCGCAACAGTGGCGGGAGGCTGGTGTGGCCCAGCTCGTGCATTCCTGCGTCGAGCCGGGAGATTTTCCGGCGATTCAGGCAATTGCCAACAGGTTTCCGGAGATCTTTTTCTCTGTTGGCCTACATCCGCTGGATGTGGATCAGTGGAGCGAGACCACCGGTGTAAGGATTGGGGAACTAGCCGATTCTGACAACCGGGTGGTTGCGATTGGGGAGCTGGGTCTAGATTTCTTCAAAGCGTCCAACCAGCCGCAGCAGCTTGCCGCCCTCAACGGGCAGCTACATCTAGCTCGGGAGCGTAATCTGCCAATCATTGTTCACTGTCGGGACGCGGCGGAGCAAATGCGGCAGCAGCTTCAGCAGTTTTTTGACGATCACGGCCCTGTCAGCGGCGTCATGCACTGCTGGAGCGGCTCCCCTGAGGAAACAAGCTGGTTCTTAGATCTGGGCTTCTACATCAGCTTTAGCGGCATTGCCACTTTTAAAAGCGCCACTGCCGTCCATGAATCGGTGAAGATGGTTCCCAACAACCGGTTGCTGATTGAGACCGACTGCCCCTTCCTAGCCCCAGTACCTAAACGGGGTAAGCGCAACCAACCCGCCTTTGTTCGCCATGTGGCCGAGCGGGTCGCTGACCTGCGGAGTACTACAGTGGAGGCGATCGCCTCTCAAACCACAGCGAACGCTCGGCGGTTGTTTCAGCTAGCGCCGCTGCCCCAATAGGAGATTAGTAACTGCAGTCTGCCTCGTGGCGATTGGGCTCACCTTATGGAGGCCTAGCAAAATCGCCACCTCTATTGCTAGAATTGTTAAGATGGTGTACCAGCAACCTGTATTTTGATTTGTGAATTTTGATTTGTGAGCGTTTTTGCCCCCACTGGCAACCGATTGCAGCCGTAAATCGCCCGCCCCAGCTCAATTCATCCCTCCGTCAGGTCTTTAACTGTATTGTGCTCAATTCGTCCTATAAAACCTGAAGGACCTCATTTAATAAGGTCTCTCCCTAATGTCCGTAGCTACGCACTCTGGACCTAGGCATCTCAGCCGCAAGCACAACTTAAGTAGTCTTAGACAATCGATATAATGATATGCGCAATCGTTCAACACCCCTACGATCAGCGCCATGGGAAGCCGCTAGCTATTTTTGAATCGCTCAGCTTAAAACGCTGCGCCCGATGCATTACCTTCCGCTCAGCCCAGTTTTGGTGCTGAGCCAGTTTGACATATCCGAACAATCGTAGTAAACTTTAGAGCTTGCCTGGACTGCGAGCCACCCAAGAGGAGACGCATGAGTAATCTAGCCCAAACAACGCCCGCCTTTTTGCTACCAGACTTGGTCGAAATTCAGCGGGCTAGCTTCCGCTGGTTTTTGCATGAGGGGCTAATCGAAGAGTTAAACAGTTTCTCGCCGATCACCGATTACACCGGCAAGCAAGAGCTTCACTTCTTGGGTAAGAACTATCGCCTCAAGCGTCCAAAGTACGACGTCGATGAGGCCAAGCGGCGGGACAGTACCTACTCAGTGCAGATGTACGTGCCGACTCGCCTGATCAATAAAGAGACCGGTGAGATCAAGGAGCAAGAGGTTTTCATCGGCGACCTGCCGCTGATGACCGACCGGGGCACCTTTATCATCAACGGCGCAGAGCGGGTGATCGTCAACCAAATTGTCCGTAGCCCTGGCGTCTATTATAAAGCCGAGACCGACAAGAATGGGCGGCGCACCTATAACGCCAGCTTGATCCCCAACCGGGGGGCCTGGCTAAAGTTCGAGACCGACAAGAACGGTTTGGTCTGGGTCCGGATTGACAAAACCCGCAAGCTGTCAGCTCAGGTGCTGCTTAAAGCCATTGGCCTCAGCGATAGCGAAATCTTCGACGCCCTGCGTCACCCTGAGTATTTCCAGAAGACTATCGACAAAGAAGGGCAATTTAGCGAAGACGAGGCGCTGATGGAGCTGTACCGTAAGCTCCGGCCCGGTGAGCCGCCCACCGTGGCAGGCGGACAGCAGCTTCTGGAATCCCGTTTCTTCGATCCTAAGCGCTACGACTTAGGCAAGGTAGGCCGCTACAAGCTCAACCGTAAGCTGCGCCTCAATGTGCCCGACACCGTTCGCATTTTGACCCCCCAAGATATCCTGGCCTCCATCGACTATCTCATTAACCTGGAGTTCGACATCGGTGTGGTGGACGATATCGACCACTTGGGCAACCGCCGGGTGCGCTCGGTGGGTGAGCTGCTGCAGAACCAGGTGCGCGTCGGCCTCAACCGCTTGGAGCGCATCATCCGTGAGCGGATGACGGTATCAGACGCTGACTCCTTGACCCCGGCTTCTCTAGTGAACCCAAAGCCCTTGGTGGCTGCCATCAAAGAGTTCTTCGGCTCCTCCCAGCTGAGCCAGTTCATGGATCAGACAAACCCCCTGGCGGAGCTGACCCACAAGCGTCGCCTTAGCGCCCTTGGACCCGGCGGCCTCACCCGGGAGCGAGCTGGCTTCGCCGTGCGGGATATTCATCCCTCCCACTACGGTCGCATCTGCCCTATTGAAACCCCAGAAGGTCCCAACGCCGGCCTGATCGGCTCCTTGGCCACCCACGCCCGCGTCAACGACTACGGCTTCATTGAGACTCCATACTACCGAGTAGAAGACGGCCGGGTGCTCAAAGACCGAGCCCCCCAGTACATGACGGCGGACGAGGAGGATGATTTCCGGGTTGCGCCAGGAGATGTGGCTACTGAGGACGACGGCACAATCATCGGCGACACCATCCCGGTGCGCTACCGCCAGGACTTCACCACCACCTCCCCCGGCGAGCTGGACTACGTGGCGGTCTCCCCCGTTCAAATCATTTCCGTTGCCACCTCTTTGATTCCCTTCCTGGAGCACGACGACGCTAACCGCGCTCTGATGGGCTCCAACATGCAGCGACAAGCGGTGCCCCTGCTGCGTCCGGAGCGCCCCCTGGTGGGCACTGGTTTGGAAGCCCAGGCTGCTCGCGACTCCGGCATGGTGATGGTCAGCCGCTCTGCTGGTGAGGTGACCTATGTAGACGCCAATCGGATTCGCATCCGCGACGACAACGGCCGCGAAACCCATTACGAGCTCCAGAAGTATCAGCGCTCCAACCAGGACACCTGTTTGAACCAGCGGCCCATCGTGTTCACGGGCGATCGCGTTGAGCTGGGCCAGGTACTCGCCGATGGCTCTGCTGCGGAAGGGGGTGAAGTGGCCCTGGGTCAGAACGTTCTGATCACCTACATGCCATGGGAAGGCTACAACTACGAAGACGCTATCTTGATTAGCGAGCGGCTGGTGTTCGACGATGTCTACACCTCCATTCATATTGAGAAATATGAAATCGAGGCGCGCCAGACCAAGCTGGGGCCCGAGGAGATTACCCGAGAGATCCCCAACGTGGGTGAGGACGCCCTGCGCCAGCTCGACGAAACGGGCATCATTCGCATTGGTGCTTGGGTAGAGGCAGGTAATATTCTGGTGGGTAAGGTCACGCCTAAGGGCGAATCGGACCAGCCCCCCGAGGAGAAGCTGCTGCGGGCCATCTTCGGTGAAAAGGCGCGGGACGTGCGGGATAATTCCCTCCGGGTCCCCAACGGTGAAAAGGGCCGCGTCGTTGACGTGCGGGTCTTCACTCGCGAGCAAGGAGACGAGCTGCCGCCCGGAGCCAACATGGTGGTGCGGGTGTACGTCGCCCAAAAGCGCAAGATTCAGGTAGGCGATAAGATGGCCGGCCGTCACGGCAATAAGGGGATCATCTCCCGCATCCTGCCGGTGGAAGATATGCCCTACCTCCCTGACGGGACCCCAGTAGATATCGTCCTCAACCCCCTCGGCGTACCCTCCCGAATGAATGTGGGTCAGGTGTTTGAATGTCTGTTGGGCTGGGCGGCAGAGAACCTCGACGTCCGCTTCAAGGTCACACCCTTTGATGAGATGTATGGGGAGGAGGCTTCTCGCCTCTCCACCCATGCCAGGATGCAGGAAGCTCGTGAGAAACGCGGCGAAGACTGGGTATTTAACCCCGACAACGCCGGGAAGATTCAGGTGTATGACGGGCGCACGGGAGAACCCTTTGACCGGCCCGTGACCGTGGGTAAAGCCTATATGCTGAAGCTGGTTCACCTGGTGGACGACAAGATCCACGCCCGCTCCACAGGACCCTACTCCCTGGTTACCCAGCAGCCTCTGGGTGGCAAGGCGCAGCAGGGGGGTCAGCGCTTCGGGGAGATGGAGGTATGGGCCCTGGAGGCCTTTGGCGCCGCCTATACCCTGCAGGAGCTGCTCACCGTCAAGTCAGACGATATGCAGGGACGCAACGAGGCCCTCAATGCGATCGTTAAAGGCAAGCAGATTCCCCGTCCCGGCACCCCCGAGTCCTTCAAGGTGTTGATGCGTGAGCTGCAGTCTCTCTGCCTTGACATCGTGGCCCAAAAGCTCGATACGGCAGAAGACGGCACCTCGGAGCACTCTGAAGTCGACTTGATGGCCGACGTAGGCACGCGGCGCACCCCATCTCGCCCTACCTACGAATCCATCAGCCGCGAGGAAATCGACGTCGAGGAGTAGACCAATTGGCGTTCCCTGCACAACCTGCGGGCCGGGAACGCCCAGCCCGCACCATTTATCGCCCGCGCAAGCGGCTAGATTTCTGCTCGCGCAACCAAACCCCAATCCGCCTATAACGCCCACAAGGACATTGCAATGCCAAAACTGGAACAGCGATTTGACTATGTAAAAGTTGGTCTGGCCTCACCGGAGCGAATTCGGCAGTGGGGAGAGCGCGCCCTGCCCAATGGAATGATCGTTGGGGAAGTCACTAAGCCTGAGACCATCAACTACCGCACCTTAAAGCCGGAGATGGATGGCCTATTCTGTGAGCGGATCTTTGGTCCAGCCAAAGATTGGGAATGTCACTGTGGCAAGTACAAGCGGGTGCGGCACCGGGGCATTGTCTGCGAGCGCTGCGGCGTGGAGGTAACCGAATCCCGGGTGCGCCGCCACCGCATGGGCTACATCAAGCTGGCGGCGCCGGTTACCCACGTCTGGTATCTGAAGGGCATACCTAGCTATATGTCCATTCTGCTAGATATGCCCCTGCGGGACGTAGAGCAGATTGTCTACTTCAACGCCTATGTGGTGCTGGACGCTGGCAATGCCGACAACTTGGCCTACAAGCAGCTGCTCACCGAGGACCAGTGGATTGAGATCGAGGATCAGCTCTATAGCGACGAATCCCAGATCTCGGGCGTAGAGGTAGGCATCGGCGCTGAAGCGCTGCAGCGACTGCTGCAGGACCTGGATCTAGAAGGGGAGGCAGAGAAGCTGCGGGAGGACATTGCCACCGCCAAAGGTCAAAAGCGCGCCAAGCTCATCAAGCGGCTGCGGGTGATCGATAACTTTATCGCTACCCAGTCGAGCCCTGACTGGATGGTGCTCTCCTACATTCCCGTGATTCCCCCAGATCTGCGGCCGATGGTACAGCTAGACGGAGGACGCTTCGCCACCTCCGACCTCAATGACCTGTACCGTCGGGTGATCAACCGCAACAACCGACTGGCGAGACTGCAGGAGATTCTAGCGCCGGAAATCATCGTGCGCAACGAGAAGCGGATGCTTCAAGAAGCGGTGGATGCGCTGATTGATAATGGGCGTAGAGGCCGCACCGTGGTGGGAGCCAACAACCGCCCCTTGAAGTCCCTGTCTGACATCATTGAAGGTAAACAGGGCCGCTTCCGCCAAAACCTCCTGGGCAAGCGGGTGGACTACTCGGGCCGCTCAGTCATTGTGGTGGGTCCAAAGCTGAAAATCCATCAGTGCGGCCTCCCACGAGAGATGGCGATCGAGCTGTTCCAGCCGTTTGTGATTCACCGGCTGATTCGCCAGGGCCTGGTGAACAACATCAAGGCGGCGAAAAAGCTAATTCAGCGCAGTGATCCTAGCATTTGGGATGTG
>JBCCAG010000064.1:0-10922 GCA_039814955.1 Cyanobacteria bacterium P01_A01_bin.135 | reverse complement strand
GCTATCGAGTCTCTGGTCTACCTAATTGATGGCCCCAACCGCGCTCAAAGTGCGCCTCTAGGCCAGGGTATTGTCGGCTATGTTGAAGCGGGCTGGATAGGGTTTAAGCGCTGATCACGAGGCGCTGAGCTGGGTTGAAGCAGCGCCATTGACTTGACTGATGGTGCTGCGGAGCTCGCAGATGACCTGAGTTTGGTCATCTTGGGCCGACTGGAGGCGCTCTGCGGCTTGCCGCAGGGCTGGCAGCTGCTGGCGCAGCTGGTCAAAGGCGTCTTGAACCGGCTGTAAAATTTCCTGGTATAGCCGTACTTGACCCTCAAGCTGAGCCGCCGCGACGCGATCGCTTACTGAAGCGGCTTCTGCCTGCTTGAGCTGGTCAAGCTCATCCTCTAGGGCACGCTCTTGCTCATCTACCGACTCTTGCCGATTTTGGAGGCCGCCTTCGGCAGCGGCAATCTCTTCTTTAAGCTGCTCAGCCTGAGCCATTAGCATCTGATGCACTGAGCTGGCCTGGGTCAGGGCTGCATCGGCTTCTAGGGCTGAGTCAGCTTCAAAGGGCTCCCCCGTCCGCTGCGCCAAGATAGCCTGATGTCGCTTGAGCAACATCTCTCGCTCCTGCAGATTGCGCCGCTGACCTACTAGGGTGTGATCGAGCATTCGATAGCTTTCCACCTCATCGGCAAGCTGTGTCTCCATCTGCAGGCGATCGTACTCGTTAGCCTGCTCAATACGACCTTTTAAGTCATCAATGGCCTGCTGCTGTAGCTGTAGCTCTTCTTCCTGGGAACTGACAAACTGCGAGCTTTTTCTAAAGTCGGCTTCGAGCTCGCTGACCTTGGTCCGCAGTTCTTCAATGGGCATGGCTTCTAGGGCGGAACGGTCGATTTTGTCCTCTAAAGATAAGGGAGTCCGAGGAGAGCCCTTGAGCTGCGCTAGCAGGTCGCTCTGCTGCTGGGCCGCAGTGGTGAGGCTATTCAATAGGTCTCGCTTGGTCGCTAGGGTGGATTGCTGGGCTGCCACCGCTGCGGCATCTCGCTGCCACGACTGGTTGGATTCGTGCCAGCGCTGCCAGCGCTCCCGCAGCCCCTGTTCGTCCTCGTCAATGGCTCCCTGGAGCACCTCTAGCTCGCTGCGCCGCGCCTCAAAGGTTTGCCAATGCTCCGCTAAGTGCTGCTGCTGTCGCTCGACCGCTTCGAGATGCTCGGCCAAGGCGTCGGGCATCAGCTCTGGCGAGACGTCTTTCAGCGCCCCAAACCCAGACAGCTGGTCTAGAGAGTGGGCCAGGGCCTGAAGCTGCTCAGGAGACTCTGCGCTGTCCGTCTGCCGCTCATCGAATCGCCGCCGTTCGCCGTTTAAATGGGCCCAGGCTCCTTCTAGCTCCTGGCTTTTACGCTCGCACTCTGCCTGGAGCTGCACTAGCTGCTCGCGCTCCGCTTCTATCTCTTGGCGCTGCTGTTCGAGCTGCTCAAAGTCTGTCTCTAGCTGAGAGAGCTCCTCCTGCTGAGCCTCCATCTCCATCTCGCGGCGGTTGAGCTCCTGACTTTGATAGGTCAGGGACTGCTTCCACTGCTCAATCTCTTCTTCTTGATTCTTAGATTTCTCCTGAAGGCGAGAAAAATTTTGCAGGATGCCCACAAGCTGTCGCCCTGCTTCAGAATGGCGCTGAATCTGGCGGTTACTGCTGAGGTCGACGAGGACTAGCGTGCCGGAATTGTAGGGAACATCGTCGGGAGCCGGGATCAGATCTTCACTGGCGGAAGTCCAGCTATATTCCGACTGCTGACGGGCGAGAAGCTTGAACTCGGTTTTTCCACTCCCCAATACTCGGGTCTTCTTCTGCACTTCCGCTAAATACAGCACGTCGACAATCTCCTGAATCTCTAGAATCTAATACTCCAACGCTTTGCCGCATGGGCCAGTGTAACCTGACACGGTTTATGCCACACCCTGATCTGTACGGATATCACCGGAACCGTTAGTTGAGATATCGGTAGTCGCCATCCCCATGATAGTGACAGCAGTTGATACTGCCTCTAGATGTGTTTCTCGACAAAAGCCGTATGTTCCCCAGGTCATAGCCAAGCAGCTTTGCCTAAAACGCCTTGATTTACGGAAAATAGCTTACCGAGACTGAGTCAATGAGCAATCTGCTCACATTATGCCCTATTCAAGCAGTCTCCGTGAAAGTACTGTAATCTACAGGGGAGAGTGCACTGCTGGTGATGCATAGGTGCTGGCGGGCAGGTTGAGATTGTGGCAGCCCCGGCGCACCGCAATGTAATCCTTAGGCGAACTGCATGCAGGGTAACTTACACGAGATCGATATCCGTAGCATTCTTCAGCTCATTGCCCTGGGCCAGCGGACTGGAGAACTGTTCGTCGAAACCTATCGCCGCGATCGCCAACCTGCTTTATCTGCGCCCCCACCGTCGTCCTGGTTTGTCTTTTTTGACAACGGCAAGGTTGTCTATGCCGCCGATAGCACCAGTGGGGCCCTCAAGCTGCAGCGACTACGGGATTGCCTATATCGCTATCGGCTTGGCTCGGCCCTCGATGAGACCGACTTCTCTACCATTGCCACCGTGCATGTCCCAGAGTACGGTTACCTCTGGTCACTGCTGGAGCAACATACCTTAACCCCAGTTCAGGGACGCGCCATCCTGCGGCGGATGATTCGGGAGACACTATTTGACCTACTTGGCCTCCACGACGGCAAGTTTACGTTTGAGGCCAGCGTTTCCCTCGCCCCCCAGCTGGCTGCCTTTGATATCGAGCCTCTGGTAAAAGACGTGGTTAAACAGGTGCAGCTTTGGAAGCAGCTGCACCCCCACGTGCGATCGCCTGAAGCGATGCCTACTATTGTGGACGAAGCGCCTCTACACAAAGTTCTCAAGCCGGAGGCTATTACGCTGCTTGGGCAGTGGGCCAACGGCCATACGTCGATCCGTCAAATTGCCCGCTACTTGCACCAAGATATCGCCAAGTTGGCCAAGGCAATCTATCCCTACGTTCAAGAAGGTACGGTTCACCTCACTCTTCCTGCGGGGACGACGGCCGTTGGCAGCCGGACCCAGAAGCTCTATGTGCTGTGTATCGACGATGGCCTGGTCCTCCGGCAAACCGTTGAGCATATCCTCAACCACTATGGGTACCGGGTGGCCTCCATTGGCGACCCCGTCGAAGCGGTGAGCTTAGCGATTCGCTCTAGGCCAGAGCTGATTCTTTGCGATATTGCGATGCCAGAGCTAGACGGCTATGAAATCTGCGCCATGCTGCGCCAAACTCAACTGTTTCGGAAAACCCCGATCATTATGCTGACGGGAAAGGATGGATTTATCGATCGGGTGCGGGCGCGAATGGTGGGGGCAACAGACTACCTAACAAAGCCCTTTGGTCCCCAGGAGCTGGTGACGTTGATTGAAAAGTACAGCCCCTAAGGGCGTGGCTGATCTGTCGGGTGAGTACGCTATCGGATACATCAGCCGTGATCAGGACAAAAAACAAGGTAGACGTCTTATCATATGTAATTAGCGTCTGTCTAAATTATTGCCTGGACGCATCGAGCAGGTGTGCAAGTGAGGGGTGAATTGTCCTGGTGAACGTCTTAGCTAACCCTTGTGTCAGCGATCATTGCCATTTTTATCAGGCAGTCCGACTATAGGTAGCATATTGGCAGTCTAAAGGGATACCTTAATTGATACCCCTACCGCAATTGGGTGACAGGTGAGGCAGCATGAGTAAGATTTTGGTGGTTGAAGACAGCGTCACTCAGCGCGAAATGATTACTGACTTATTAAAGGACAGTGGTCTAGATGTAACGGTCGCCAGCGATGGCATCGACGCGCTGGAAAAAATTCAAGGTCACCTGCCCGATCTGGTTGTGCTCGACATCGTCATGCCTCGTATGAATGGTTACGAAGTATGTCGCAGACTCAAGGCCGATCCCCATACGCAAGCGGTTCCTGTGGTAATGTGCTCTTCTAAAGGAGAAGAATTCGATCGGTATTGGGGAATGAAGCAAGGCGCCGATGCTTACATCGCCAAGCCGTTTCAGCCAACAGAGCTGGTTGGTACGGTTCGGCAGCTTCTGCGCGGGTGAATGCTGCGGCCCTCCAGTCGGCACGCTGGTGGGTGAAATAGGTTAGGTGGCTCAGGGTTGCGGGTTCAGTGATTAACATTGATATGGGCAACGGAAAATTAATAGCGCATTAGTACTATGGTCGGCAACCCGGACTTTTTGACGGCAAAAGGGCAGGAGGTTCCTGATATTCAGGAGCTCGACAGCCCTGAAGGTGAGCTTTACCTCCGGTTTCTAACGGCCTCCAAGAGCCAGTTCGCTCTACCGGCAACCGGCATTCTCGAGGTTGTCTCACCCTCCCCTGAGCGAATTACTCCCATACCCAATATTTCTCCGCTACTGCTAGGCACCCTGAATATGCGAGGGCGTGTCGTTTGGGTCGCCGATCTGGGCCAGTTTTTAGGGGAAGAGGTTCATTTATCTCTAGAGAGATTCGAAATTCCGGTTATTGCCGTAGAAGACCAGGATATTCGGTTGGGTCTAGCCGTCGATCGGATTATCGATATGGACTGGCTGAGCATGGACGAAATTCAGATGACTACCAATTTGCCTGACAGTATGGCCCCTTTTGTGAGGGGAGAGTGGCACCCTGGGCGATCGCCGAGTTCAGAGGATAATTCCCAGGGGAGCATTGCCCCAGGCGGTCATGACCCCCTCAGGCTGCTCGATCAGATGGCAATTCTTCGCTCGGCGCGTTGGGCGGCGTGACGGGCAGTTATTTCAATGACCAATTGCAATGGCTTGACGGCAGTGACCCCATCAATGATGGTCAATGATACCGCAGACGCACACCACCGAACGCTCGTTCACATCGGAGAAGGGATATGGGAATAAGCACCGAGTACGCAGATGAGTATCGACGCGCAGAGCGCTCGTACATGCAGGGTCAGTACGAAGAGGCCGCGACGGCGATCGATCAGCTGGCCGATGCGTATCCAGGCGATGTCAGCGTTCGTCTGCTTAAGGGGCACATCTACTGCTACGGCTTACAGAACTACGACGTCGCCCAAGAGCAGTATCACGCTGTTCTTGATTTAACGGATGACGACGAGTACCTAGACTATGCCAGAAATGGCCTGACCTACGCTGGTCAGTTCGCCAGCGGTGGAGAGGCGGACGTCGAGGCTAGCGCCGATGATCTTGACTTGGTCGAATTTGACGCCGGTGATGCAAGAGAGGGGGCGACAGATGCCAGTGCTGCCGAAGGTGGCGGCGATATGTACCAAACGATTCGCGAGTCCTGGGATGAGCTGGATTTTTCGGCGGCGGATGAGGATTCAGCGGCCTTCGATGCTTTTGAAGACCCCTTTCAGGATGATCCGTTTGCTGGAGAAGGAGACGGGGAGGCAATTCCCTTAGAGGGGACGCGTGATAATCAGGCTCCCCGATCAGACGCCCTCGACAGCGCCTTTGCCGATCCGTTTGCCCTGAACGATGCGGTCCCCGCCTCTGATGACAGCCTCGAGGACGACCCGTTTAGCATCGATGATGTGTTCAACGATGATTCCAAGGCAATAGACGATGCGCCAAGTCCGGATACGGAAGCGGACTGGGGGACGATAGATCAAGCCGCCGCCGAGAGTACCGCTGACGCCATGTTTGAGGATGATGCGGCTTGGGCGATGGAGAGTACTGATGACAGTGGCCCAGCAAACGAGCAGGGCGAGGCAGATCAGCCCTTGATGATGCCTCCCGTTAGTGAAGGGCCCGGTGAGGAGTTCGACGCGGCAGAGAGCAGTCTCCTGGAAGATGACGGCGATCGCACGATGGCTGAGTTTCCTGCCAACATCACCTACGACATTTCAGAAGAGGCGGGCGGTCCTTCTTCAGAGGCCGCAGCGCCCAAAGCGGAGGACACCTTTGAATCGGAGCCTAGCAGCGTACCCTTCACCACAGAAGCCTTTACCGATGACGATGACCTAGATGACGCTTTTGAGGACAACGAGCTGGACGCCTACGGCGGCTACATGGCCACTAGCGCCTTTGCGGCGACGGAAGCCGAACCGCCGCTGGGGGATACCACTCCTTCCATCGATCAGCCTCAGTCAGGGGGCTTCGACTTCTTGGATGAGCTGGACGAATTTGAGGAGCTCGACGCCCTACCGGATCTAGACTTTGCCGATAACTCTGCAGGGTTTGCGCAGCCCGCTCAGATGCACTCTGAAAGCGACGTCACCGATGAAGGCAGCGAAATTGGCTTTGACTCGGTAGATGACCTGCCCGATGTCGGGGCCGCTGCCGACAACGATGACGAGGTATTCTCCCTCTCAACGCCACCGGGCCAGCTTCCCAGCTTCGCCCGCTCTGGCACCTACACCAGTGAGCTCGAAGTGACCTCAGAGCAGGGGTGGCTAGCGCCTTTAGAAAACGCCTCTTTGGGGGCAAAGCGCTTTATTGTGGCGGGGGTTACCGGCCTGGTGTCGGCGATCGCGGTCGCGGCGGTGAGCTACGGCGCGGCCACGGCCTTTGTGGAAGAGGACAGCCGGGGTGCCGTCATCAATACGGGGTGGATCATGACCTTGGCGGCTGGGGTCGCCGGGTTTGGCAGCTCCCTCGCCCTCAGCCAAGCTGCCTATCGCCCCGTCAGTAAAACCGTCAGCGACCTGCGCCGTCAGTTTGAAGCTGTTTCCACCGGGGACCTGAACGCTCGGGCGAACATCTACGCCGAAGACGAAATGGGCAAGCTAGCGGCGGACTTCAACCAGATGTCGCGGGTGATTCTGACCACCACCAGCGAAGCGCAGCGCAAGGCCGAAGAGCAGGAGCAGGCTAAGGAAGATCTGCAGCGACAGGTGATTCGGCTGCTGGATGATGTGGAAGGGGCCGCTCGGGGAGACCTCACCGTGCAGGCGGAAGTGACTGCCGATGTGCTGGGGGCGGTGGCGGACTCGTTTAACCTGACGATTCAAAACCTGCGGGAGATTGTCCAACAGGTGAAGCAGGCAGCGCGCCAGGTGAGCAAAGGCTCCACCGAGAATGAGATTTTTGCGCGATCGCTCTCCTCAGACGCCCTGCGGCAAGCCGAAGAGCTAGCGGTCACCCTCAACTCCGTGCAGGTGATGACCAACTCCATTCAGCGGGTGGCCGAGAGCGCCCGGGAAGCCGAGGAAGTGGCCCGCTCCGCTTCAGCTACGGCCCTCAAGGGGGGCGAGTCGGTGGAGCGCACCGTGGCCGGCATCCTGGACATTCGGGAAACGGTGGCTGAGACCACCCGTAAGGTGAAGCGGCTCTCCGAATCTTCTCAAGAAATTTCCAAAATTGTGGCGGTGATTTCTCAAATTGCCTCGCGTACCAACCTCTTGGCCCTCAACGCCAGTATTGAGGCTGCCCGGGCCGGGGAGGCGGGCCGGGGCTTTGCCATTGTGGCGGACGAGGTGCGCCAGCTCGCTGACCGGGCGGCTAAAGCCTCCAAGGAAATTGAGCAGATCGTCCTGCAGATTCAGGGGGAAACCGGCTCAGTGATGACCGCTATGGAGGAAGGTACGCAGCAGGTGATCGCCGGTACCCAATTGGCGGAGCAGGCCAAGCGATCGCTGGACGACATCATTCAGGTGTCCAACCGCATTGACGCCCTAGTGCGCTCCATTACCGCCGATACCGTGGAGCAAACCGAAACTTCCCGCGCCGTGGCCCAGGTGATGCAGTCGGTGGAGCTCACCGCTCAAGAAACCTCCCAGGAGGCGCAGCGGGTGTCCGGCTCCCTGCAGAATCTGGTGGGGGTCGCCCGCGATTTGCTCAACTCCGTGGAGCGGTTCCGAGTAGATTCCTCAGAAACCCATCTGGGATAATGTTTAGCATCTGCGTGATCGAACTACCACAGGAGGTGGGTACGCTAGCCAGCACTTGCGCCGTTGGTTCAAGCACCGGTTAAGCGACAGCGACCAGCGGGGAGAAACAGGCCAGCGTATCGGGGTAGGTCGATTGGGGCAGGCGCATCACGTATTCAAAGGAGTACTTCAATGTCGTCAGATCAGCAGCAGCGCATCATGGGCTACTTTATTGAGGAGGCAAAAGACCACCTCAATACCATTGAGCAGGGCCTACTCAATCTGCAGGGCACCATTGAAGACCCTGACATGATCAGCGAGGTGTTTCGCGCTGCCCACTCCATTAAGGGAGGGGCCGCCATGCTGGGCATTGACAGTATTCAGCAGATGGCCCACCGCCTTGAGGATTGCTTCAAGTCGCTCAAGGAGCAGCCCGTTCAGGTCGATCAGCGGCTTGAAACCCTGTTCTTAGAGGTGTTTGATGCCCTCAAGGCGCTGATCGATCAGCTTCAAAGCCCCTTCGGACTTACCGAAAAAAGCGCCGCCAAGATTGTCAACACCGCTACGCCTGTACTCGGGGAACTCCAGCAGCACCTGAACCAAATGCTGCAGAGCGGCGTGCCGACTACACGGGCTGCGGCTGGCTCTAAGGCAAGCGCCTCTCACGACGCTGAGAGGCTACCTCTGTCCCAGCCGCTGCTGGAGGCGTTTAGGACCGAGGTGCCTGCTCAACTGCGGCAGATGCTGCAGTTATTTAAGCAGGACGATACCGCCAGCGGGCGCGCTCAACTGGACGACTGCTGCCAGCTGCTGCTGCTTCCCGGTGAGTCGGTGGACCTACCGGCGGCCTGGGATCGCTTGGTGGATCAAGTTCGCAGTGCGATCGCCTACCCTGACAACAGCTACCGACAGCTTGCCCCCGTCGTTATCACGAACCTTAAGCAGGCTCAAGAGCAGGTACTGGCAGCTCAGGGGCATGCAATTACCCCTAGCAGCGCTCTCGATGCCTTGACCCCTTCCCAGCCGGGGAGCAGCTTGGATGATCTGCTGGCCGATTTCTCCGATCCCTTCGATGCTGCTGCCGAGGAGGTAGCACTGCCGGCGGAGACAGATGCCCTGGCTGCGGAGGCAGCATTAGAGGGTTCCGATGACGCTGACCTACTGACTGACCTTGGCACGTTTGCGCAGGACACTGAGGAAACGGATGATGAGCTAGCTGACCTGTTTGAGCTCGATGCGCCCGCGGCCGAATCAGCCAGCCAGCCGCAGGCTGAACAGGCGCGCCTCGATTTGGTCTCAGCCCTATCAGATACGGCAGATTCTGATCTAGATAGCCTGTTTGGTGACTTGATGGACGAGGACGCGAACCTCGACGGTGGTGAACATGAGCTCTCTGCGGTAGAGCTGCCTGTCCCCGGGCAGGATGAGCCAAGCCAAACCGAACTAGGCCAAACCGAGCTAGGCCAAGCTGAGCCAAGCCAAGTTGAGCCACAGCAAGACAGCAGCGACGGACTACAAGAGGCGCTTCCCGCTGAGCTTAGGGACACAGGCCTTGACGACCTCGATATTGATGACCTGGGTGATTTGTTCTCCCAGGCTGAGGATGGACTAGCCTCTACGGAGCCGCCAGCGCTGTTCTCGTCTCCCGGCGAGCCAGGAACGCCATCTGCTAGTGACGCTGAATTAGAGGCTCCAGACGATGAGGCTAATCTAGCCGAGCTAGATGCCCTGTTCGATGACGAACCCTCGACCGAAGCGGAGGATTTTTCTCTATTTGATGAGCCGTCGGATGCCCAGCTACCTCAGCCGACCGGCGAGGAGCCCAGCGGGGCGGCGTTGGAGCCAGAGCTGAATTTAGACGGGCAATCTGCCGACCAGGAGGGTTCTAGCGCCACAGACCTTGACGCCATAGACCGTGACATTACAGACAATACAGAGCCCGCTGCTGATCTGAGTGACTTAAACCTTGACGACCTAGACCAGGAGCTTCCCGAAGACCTTGGCTTTGACGTGGCAGCAGTGGACGTGACGGAAGACGTTTGGTCCGAAGGGGATGAGAGCTGGCTCGATGCCATCGCAGAAGCTGATCCTGCCCCTTTGACAGCTGCTGGGGCTGGTGGCGACGCCGCGCCAGAGGCGGCTTTACCAGAAGAGGATGCTCTAGACGAGCCCTTAGATTCGCTGTTTGAGGCCCTGGGAGATCCTCCCGATATTTTTGCCACCCCTGACGTTGAGCCGGGTGACGGACTGTCTGGCGTTGAGGGGATTAGCGTTGAGGAGGGTGATACTGGAGAAATTAGCGCTGAGGCAATTGGTTTTGAAGAAAGCGGCCCTGAAGCAATCAGCGCTGGGGAGGTGGGCGCTGAGGCCTTAGACCTCGAGGGCCCTAGCGACGATGACGCTGAGTCCCCCTTCCCAGAGTTACCTGCCGAAGAAGTGGTCTCTGAACCGCCGGAGAACAGCGCTACCCCCTCGCCCGGACCGGCGACGCAGCCCTTTGACGACAGCATTTTAGAAGATGAGCCGCCCCTAAACGCCCTGTTCTCAGACTTTCTGGGCACCGATAGTGAAGAGGCGGCAGCTAATCCTGATCCCTTTTCTCTAGATGATCTAGTAGGCGACTTGCACCCTGATGGCGATCAGCCTTCTCAAGTGACGCTGGACGCCACACCAGACCCCACGGCTGAGCAGGAAGATGCAGCAGAGATAAGCTCAGCCGGCGAAACTCAACTAGAGAATTGGGATGAGGCCCCGCCCTCCCCAGAAGCAACCGGCGACGAAGAGGCTTTACCAGGAGCGTCAGAATTTGATGATCTGCTGAGCATTGGCAGTCGTGACTTAGAGGATGACTCCTCCGATTTGGCCGATGCAGATGTCACCGATCCAATTGCCGCGCTCGATGCCCAGCAAGACCCGTTGAGTGATTTGCCGGATATCGGTGGTGGGCTGCAGAGTAGTGAGCCAGCGTTTCGCTCAGACAGCATGGCTGACGCCTTCTCGGATCTGGATAGCCTGCTGGGTGATACCGATGCCGCAGTGCAGGCCGATCTCCTGGGTGATCTAGAATCCTTGGAGGG
>JBCCAG010000391.1:0-4421 GCA_039814955.1 Cyanobacteria bacterium P01_A01_bin.135 | reverse complement strand
GCGCAGGGTGCCAAACAGCGATCGCCTTTGGATGACGCTAAAGGTGACGGTGTTGTAGATGAGGAACATGCCCACCACCAGGGCCAGTAGGCTGAGGGCCGTCAGGTTGAGTTCAAAGGCGGCGGTCATCTGCTGCACCGCATTTTTCTGCGCCTGGGCGGTCTCTAGCTTCACGCCTTCCGGCAAGGCGGCGCGGATGGGGGCTAGGTCGGCGTCGCTATCGGCAATCAGGTCAATGTGGCTGAGGCGGCCCTGCATCCCCAGCACCTCCTGGGCGGAAGCGATATCGGTGAACAGCACGTTACTGAGGGCGTCGCGGGTCAGCGCGTTAGCGGGCTGCAGGATACCCACGACCTTGGCGGCCACCGGCTGCCCGGCCAGGGTGAGCCGCAGCTTATTCCCCACGCTTACCCCATACTGCGCCGCCGTATCCCGCGCCAAAATCACCGTGTTGGGCTCAGTCAAAAAGGCGGTCAGGGCTCCTACACCCCGGTCCGACTCACCAGGCGTGTTGCCCGTACTGCTGCCCTCGCTCAAATAGCTGCGAAACGGCGCTTCCGCAAAAAAGTCCACCCCCACCAGTCGCATAGGCTGCTGATCTAGGTCTTCGGCTACCACATAGCCCTCCACGATGGGGGCTGAGCGGCTGTAGCCAATCTCGGTGCGCAGGTCTCGGTACAGGGATTCGTCGATTCCCACGGGCGATACCGCCTCGATGCGGTGGGTGGTGCGTCCGGCGATCGCGTCGGTAGACAGCTCAAAGGCCCGCTGCGCGGAACCGTTGGCGAGATCGATGGACACCATCATGGCGACGCCGATGGCGATGCCCAGGATAAATAGGACGTACTGAAAAGGTCGCAGCCGGATGCGACGCCAGGCCAAGCGCCACAGCGGCGCGTTGGATACTGGGGCATCGGAGATAAGCGCGGTGGGTGGGGCCTGTGGCGGCGTCTGGATGGTACTCATGAGACAGCAGCAGCCTCCCCAATCTCAGCGGTCACGTCGTCCAAGCGGCCCTCATGGACCCGCAGTACCCGGTCCGCGTGCTTGGCAATGGCGGGGTTGTGGGTGGCCATAACCAGGGTTTTGTTGGCATTGCGGGTCAGGTCCAGCAGCAGGTCCAGCACCTTCTCCCCGGTCTCCTCGTCCAGGTTACCCGTGGGCTCATCTGCCAAAATCAGCCGGGGCTGGTGCACCAGAGCGCGGGCAATCGCCACCCGCTGCTGCTGGCCGCCAGAAAGCTTGTCGGGGTAGGCGTCAGCGCGATCGCCTAAGCCCACCTGTTCCAAGAGCGATCGCCCGGCGGCTTCCACGTCCTTGGGGGCGCTGCCCGCCAACTCCTGAGGCAGGGTGACGTTCTCCAGCACCGTCAGGGTGGGAATCAAGTTAAAGAACTGAAAGATAATGCCGATCTGGTCGCGGCGAAACAGGGTGCAGGCCCGTTCGCCCAGTTCTGTAATGGCTACTCCGTCGATCAGCACTGTCCCAGCGCTAGGTCGCTCGATGCCGCTCATCAGGTTGAGCAGGGTGCTCTTGCCGCTGCCGCTCTGCCCCAGCAATACCACAAACTGGCCCTCGTCTACCGTCAAGGACAATTCATCCAGCACCTGCCGCTCCTGCGTCCCCTCTACAAAGGACTTGCTAAGCTGGCGCAGCTCAATAAATCCTTGAGACTGCTGCCGGGGCCATTGCTGGAGCGCGCCGTTGGCTGAGGGCCGCAGCCAGCGGCTCACCTGGGAGAGGAGTGACATATGAACGCCTTGTAAAATCTCTTAACAAAATCGTAGCGTATATTGGAGCGCTGCCCAACCTATGCCCTTGAGGTAATACAAATGATTTGCTTCAATTGAATAGCCTTCTGTTGGCGATCGCCCCTCAACTATGGTTCAAACCCCCGCCACCCCTCAGCTCCGCCCCTACCAAACCGAGCTAATCGACGATCTTTACCGCACCATCAACCAGGGCTACAGCCGCATCGCCGTCATTGCGGGTACTGGAGCGGGTAAAACCATCATCAGTGGGCGCATCTGCGCCGATGCCGCCGCCAACGGCTGCTGGCTGCTGTTCATCGTCCACCTGGACATCTTGGTGGAGCAGACCTACAACAAGATGAGCGCTTTTGGCCTGCGCTGCGGTTTCATTAAAGCGGGCTGGCCGGAGGACCCGGAAGCGCCGATGCAGATTGCCAGCGTCCAGACTATGGCCCGGCGCGACTGGTGGCAGAACTGGCCTGCCAGCATGGTGTTTTACGACGAGGCTCACACCACGGCCTTTAGCCAGGTGGGGCAACAGGTGCTCTACCGCACCCACCCCGGCGCTATCCACATCGGGATGACGGCCACTCCCTTCCGCCTGGGCTCCGGGCAAATGGGAGACCACTTCCAGGCCATGGTGGCCTCGCCGGTACCCGCCGCCATCCAGCAGATGGGCTACCTCTCCACCATGAAGTACTACGGCGTCCCCGCCGAGGGCCAGATTGATCTTGGTGGGGTGCGGATGATGGCGGGGGACTACGACGAGCGGGACCTGAAAAACGCCTGCGATCGCCCCGAGCTGATTGAGCGGATTGTAGATGAGTGGCAGCGGCTCACCCCCGGCAAGCGCACCATCGCCTTTTGCGTGGATGTGGAGCATGCGGAGCATGTGGCCCTGGCGTTTCGGGATATTGGCGTGGCGGCGGATATGGTGGCGGGCAGCACCAAGATCAAGGACCGCCAGCGGCTATATGCGGCTCTGGGCAGCGGGGATTTGCTGGTGCTCACCTCCTGCAATGTGATCAGCATTGGCTTTGATGAGCCCAGTGTGGAGGTGGGGCTGCTGCTGCGGCCCACCCAGTCCACGGCCCTGCACTTCCAGCAAATTGGCCGGGTGATGCGCATCTCCCCCCAAACCGGCAAAACCCACGGCACGATATTGGACCAGGCGGGCAACGTGGCGCGACTGGGCTTTCCGGAGGATATCCGGACCTACTATCTCCCAACTAGCTTGGCCCCCCGAGGTAAGGGCGGACCGCCTCCCAGCAAGCAGTGCCCCATGTGCACCCGCATGGTACGCACCTACATGACCGAATGCCCTGACTGCCGCTACCAGTGGCCGGACCTGCACCAGGTGTGTACCGACGACATGGTGGAGCTGGTGGGGGATGCGCAGCTGCCATTTTTAGATGAGGGCCAGATGCTGGCCTATTTTAAGACCCACCGACGGCAGGCGTTTGAGGCGGGGCAGGTGCCGGACTGGACCCGCAAGGTGTTTTTTCAGCGGTTTGGCCGCTGGCCCCGTGATGCCTGGTATCGCCACGCGATTTTTGGTGACCAACCTACGCTGGAAGATAAGCAGGCCTACCGGGATTATTTAACGCGGCTGGCCCAGCATTTTGGGCGATCGCGCTCTTGGGTGTTGAATGAGTTTCAGCGGGAGTTTGGGCCTAGGGGATGGGAGGCGGTGTTTTTGGAATAGCCCCAGTTCGTCTTAAGCTGCCGCAAGATTATCAATCCCCTGGTAGCGTCGTTTATCTATGTCTTAAGCGCCAAACCGACTCACTTATTTGGCTTGTCTGTGGAAGCGGCGATGTAGCTCATGTACCTGTTCGGAAAGACTGGGGATGGGACCCTCCACCACCAGATCAGGCACCACGTCTTGAATTGGCAGCGATCGCACCGGAGGGGCTGGAGCGCCAAGATCGGCTAGCCAGGTTGATAGTTGCTTGGAGGAGCTCACATAGACGATACGGCCCAGCCCCACCCACCCATGGGCTGCAGCGCACATCGGGCAATGTTCACCAGAGGTGTAGACGGTTGATTTTGCTCTCTCCTCCGGAGCCATGTTCGCGGCGGCCCAGCGCGCGATCGCGAACTCGGGATGGCGGGTCTGGTCACCGGAGGCCACCCGGTTGTGGTCTTCCATCAGGACGGTCCCATCCTTGGCGACGAGCACAGAGCCGAATGGCTCGTCGCCCGCCTCTAGAGCTTGTATTGCAAGTTCTACGCAACGACGCAGATGCTGGAACTCTGTTTCGTTCACCATAGCCAGTTTCTGATTCTCATGTTGGTGGTGTAGTTGTCTTGCCGCATAACAGCAACGACAGTAGTCTGACTCCATTTAGGTCCGTTGGCCACTGCGGATGAGCCGGTAGCGGATGAAGTGCTGGCCTTGGATCGTAATCTCGCCATCTTCGCGGAAACCGAGCCGCCGCAGCGCTGAGACCTTTGTCCTACTGGGGGGAAGTAGGGCAGTAACAGAGTCAATGCAGAGCTCTTCGAATGCGTAGGCCAGAATTCTCTGGTAGAGTGCAGAGCCCGCTCCCCAGTATTTTTGGCTGAGGACGAGCCCCACGTCTACATCCTTGCCCTCTGGCTGAAGGCCACCCCAGCCGATGAACTCGCCATCTAGCACAAAGGCCCAAGGTCCAAAGCCTCTCTCCT
>JBCCAG010000250.1:0-5598 GCA_039814955.1 Cyanobacteria bacterium P01_A01_bin.135 | reverse complement strand
GGGGGCAAAACCCAACATCGTTTACCTGTGGCCAGCCACTGACTGCTTCGCTATTTCTTGCTGCGCCGCTGCCAAGCGCTGGAGCTCCGAATCGATACCCACAGCAGAAATAGAGCAATCAACCCGCCCTGGCGCGGGGCATCTAGGGCCAGCAGCACCAGCACCACGCACATCACGTCTTGGGCAAAGATGAACCAAATGGGCAAGCCCTGCAGCCGGTAAAACCAGCCGAGCTGCACCAGCCGTAGGACAAAGGCAAACAGGGCACTCACGACGGCAATAATCGCCAACAGTAGGGGCGATGACTCCACGTAGGTGGCCACCGCTAGGCCCGCGATCGCCCCGACGATGGGGCTCAAAATCAGCTCCACCATCTGTAGCACGCGGTGGCCCACCCGATCTTTAGACACCACAAGCTCCAGAACCGATAGACTCACCAGCCCCCCTAAGACGATAGAGGGGTTGATCATAGCCAGCAGCGGGACGTCGCTCCACAGTTTGCTGCCGCTCAAAACGCCAAGGACAAGCAGCGGCAGACCCAGTCGCAGGCCTGCTGCCGCCGCAATTGAGAGTGCAGCGAGGAGTTCAAACATTGCTGAGATGCTTCAGCGTAAGTGCAATGGCGCGATCGCCCCTGATGAGCTTCGTCCCTATCGTCAGTTTACTGGTCCAGCTGCTTGCTGGAGTGTGCAGCGAGAACTATCCATCACGACATCGCTTTGTCACTGCCGTAGCACAGCGGTTTTCACCCTGGTGGAGGATGAGGGGGTGGCAGCGCGGGTATCTGTCCAGCGTGTGTGGAAGAGCACGCCATGCTTCGGCGCACCGCGCCGCCGCCCAGCTAATCCGCCTTCAACCTATCAAGAACAGGGGTCAAATCAAGGTGGTCCGCAACGCTGTCCGCAATGCCGTCTAGCATCACTTCGCGCTGCTCGCGGTAGTTGGGAATCCCTGTGGGCAGAGAGCTGAGGCCGCGCTGCTTCCGCAGGCGATTTAGCCAGGTGCGCCGCCAGGGGCCATTGTCAAATATGCCGTGGAGATAGGTACCCCAGATGGCCTGGGAGCTATCGACAATGCCGAGACTGATATCGTCAAAAATGGCCTGGAAACCAGCGGCGTCATCCTCGCTGGACTCAGCTTTGATGATTTGGCTACGGCCCTGGCGGATCTCATAGCCCGCCACCGGCAGACCCGTTTGCGGAAACCGGGAAGTGACCAGCCGCTGACGAGTCACCTTCTGACCCGTAATCACCGTCTTTAGAGGCACCAACTCTAAGCCGCGGTAGCGCCCCTCGTGGCCCTCCACCCCTTCGGGGTCCGCCAACATCCGGCCCATAATTTGAAAGCCCCCGCAGATTCCCAGTAACGTTCCTCCCGCCGCCGCATACTCTTGAATCGCTTCGGCCATACCGGTGCGCTGCAGAGCAATTAGGTCCGCAATGGAAGTCTTAGAGCCGGGCAGAATGAGGGCGTCCGGGTAGCCCAAGGACTCTTTGAGGCCGATGTAGCGCACGTAGACCGAGGGCTCGGCATCCAGAGGATCGAAATCAGTGAAGTTAGAAATACGGGGGAGGCGAATTACGCCGATGGTGAGGTCCTGCCCACGATTGCCGACCCGGCTGGTGAGGGAGAGGGAATCCTCAGCGGGAAAAGGCTGGTCTACCCAGGGAATCACCCCTAGCACCGGCACGCCGGTGCGCTTTTCTAGCCACTCAATCCCTGGCTGCAGCAGCGATCGCTGACCTCGGAACTTGTTGATTACCACGCCGCAAATCAGGGCCCGCTCCTCGGGCTCCAGCAGCTCTAGGGTACCCACCACATGGGCAAACGCCCCGCCGCGGTCGATGTCCACCACCAAGATGGTGGGGGCGTTGAGGGCTTTTGCCACCCGCATATTTGCCAGATCTCGGTGCTTGAGGTTGATCTCAGCCGGGCTGCCGGCCCCTTCACACACCAGTAGGTCAAAGTCATCCCGCAGGCGATAAATTGACTCTTCCACCGCCTGCCAAGCTGGATCGAGAAAGCGGTCGTAATAGTCAACCGCGTTGACGGTGGCTACGGGCCGGCCTTTGAGAATCACTTGGGAGGTTTGATCGCCCTGGGGCTTCAGCAGCACCGGATTCATCTCGATGCGGGGAGTGACCCCAGCCGCCCAGGCCTGCACCGCCTGTGCGTAGCCGATTTCTCCTCCAGCGGGAGCCACATAGGCGTTAAGAGCCATATTTTGAGCCTTGAACGGCGACACGCGCCACCCCTGACGGTGGAAAATCCGGCAGAGCGCCGTCGTCAAAAATGATTTACCCGCGTGGGAGGTAGTGCCCACAACCATAATGGCTTTCATGAATCGCTCCTATTGAGATACGCGCCGCTAGGCCGGATGGGAGTCGGCATAGCTAAACTATAGCCACGGAATCCGGATCCATCGGTTAACACTATTCCAGAGGTAAGCCAGCCAATACGGAGAATTATCAAATTTTTTTCCGTGATTCCAGTGGACGATCAGCTGACGGCCCAGGGGAGTGAGGCGGAAGCTATCGGTGAGGCCCTGTCCATCCACCTCCCGCCGCAGCAGTCCCGTCTGAATCAGCCACATCAGCTCGTTCTCCACCGTCAGCTCTGGCAGCGATCGCTTCAGATAACCGTTACGCAACCCCTGTGCCCCAGCGATCGCACCAATGGGGATACCCTGCCACTGCAGCCGCTCAAATAACTGCTGTCGGAAAGGAGAGCAGCGGACGGCCCGCTCCGCTCGCCTAATCACGGTAGGAGAAAAAGTTAACGACGGCGGGCGACGGGCGGAAGTCATGGTGGCAGCAGGTGTAGTAGTGGCTAAGAGGTGCTTCTAACGGCAGCCAGGCCATAGGGGCCCGCCGCAATTGAAACCAACGGTATGCTTATTCTATGGGTATTACGATGAACGCTGCGCCAAACACTTCCAGTCTAACCACCCGGCCTCCGCTATCGCCATGAGCTATTGCTTCAACCCCCTCTGCCCAGAACCTGGCCTGCAGCGGGTGCGCCAGCTTGAGGCGGCTCAATTTTGCTCGAACTGCGGCGCACCGCTCCAGCTTATTGACCGCTACCGGGCCACCGTTCGTGTGGGGGAAGGGCAGTTCGGCCAAACCTTCATGGCAACGGACATGGCCACCGGCAACCGCTGCGTCATCCGGCAAATGCCTCCTCCCGTCGCCGAGGCGACCCTGCTGCAGGTGGGGCCCCTGCGTCAGCGCAGCCAAGCTCTGCGCCAGCAAAGCTGCCATCCCCAACTGCCCTTGCTGCTCGCCTGGTTTATCCAGCAGGAGCACTACTACTGGGTCTTCCAGTTTGTGGATGGTCCTACCCTAGACCACACCAAAGTAGCCCTGGATAAGCCCGATGTGCTGCGGCTGCTCAACGCGCTTTTACCCCTGCTGCAGACCCTCCACGGGGCCGGGGTTTACCACGGCGATATCAAACCCGCCAACGTTATTCTGTCTCCCCTTGCCGCAGCAGGGCGGGCCAATGCCCAATGCCACTTGGTGGGCTTTGACTTTGGCCGCAGCTATGACAGCCTTCAGGCCGCCTGCCAGTCGGACCTGCAGCAGTTGGGCCGCCTGTGCGCCTACCTGCTGGCACCCCACCCCAAACCCGTCTGGGCAGATTTCCAGGGGCAGGTTCCCCCCACGGCAGATGAAGAACTGCGCCGGGTGGTGGAGCACATGGTTAACAACGGCTATGGGTCCGCCTCTGAAGCTGCCGCGGCGATCGCCGCACTTAGTAAGCAGGATGGTCCCACCTTTGTGCCCAATCCGGTCGCCGCCCCTGCCTCTGATTCGTTTCAGGAAGCGGCGGGCTGGACCTGCCGCCATACCCTGCGGGGGCACGAGGCCTGGGTGAGGGCGGTAGCCGTCAGCAGCGATGGTCGCTGGGCCATCAGCGGCAGCGGCGATCGCACGGCCAAGGTGTGGAATTTGAAGACGGGGGCGCTGCAGCACACCCTGACTGGCCACACCTCTTGGGTAAGGGCAGTGACCGCTAGCCCCAATGCCCCTTTAGTTGCCACTGCCAGCAACGATAAGTTGGTCCGGGTATGGGATATAGAGACGGGCCGCTGCCATCACACCCTCCAGGGCCATGGTGACTGGGTGCGCTCGGCGATCTTTTTATCCCAACGCCGCCTTGCCTCCGCCGGTCAGGATAAGGCTATTTTGCTGTGGGACCTGCCTACAAACGCGATCTCGGCCACCCTAGAAGGCCATCAGCATTGGATACTGGATATGGCCCTCGCTGCAGATGGGGCGCGGCTTGTCAGCGCCAGCCGCGATCGCACCTTAAGGCTATGGGACTTGACCTCGGCCACTTGTCAGCGGGTGTTGGCCGGACATCAAGCCGAAGTCACCTGCACCACCTTCTGCCCGAAGACTGGCCTGATTATCAGCGGCAGCGCCGACCAAACGATCCGCTATTGGGACCCCAATACCGGCAAGTGCCTCCACACCCTCACCTGCGGGTCCAGCGTCAATAGCCTCGCCGTTCAGCCGCGATCGCAGCTTCTGGCCGCGGGTTGCAGCGATAAAACCATTAGCCTGTGGAACTTGGACCACCAGCCCCTGGGCAAGCTCACCAGCCATAATAATTGGGTGTGGTCGGTGAGCTTCTCCCCCACCGCTCCGGTGCTTGTCAGCGGCAGCTGGGATGCAACTGTTAAAATTTGGTGCTCAACGGCTCTATGACGCCGAAGGGTCACTTACCCTAAAGAAGTGCTCTTTGAAGCTCAAGTGCGCCTCCGCTCCTATGCCGCAAAAACCGGCGGTAAATTGCAACGTCAGCAGGCCAAAACGGTAACGGGCACCACCAAAACAGGCCCTCACCCCTAAGCTATGTAAACATATATAACAGAAATGACGTCAAGACAGCATGCCATCTTGACAGCCCCCATTCCGCCCCCTATTGTGTCAAATATACCCGGGTATTTAGCTATGTCTAATCTATACATGAAGGACAAAAATAAAGTAACGCTCTACATCCCACCAGAGCTGCATCGCCAACTCAAGATTCAGTCTGCTGTCGATTCAGAGCCGATGTCTGCCATTGCTGAGCGAGCTCTGACATTGTATTTAGAGCACTCTGAGGCGCTTCACTGCCTGGACCAAGGCCACGCCCACCAAATTCACAGTTGTCCGCGGTGTAGTGCTGACTTTATTTTGCGGGATGGAGAGGCGATCGCCGTTTCCGGTTCCACCTCTGCACCCACCGTTGCTGATAGCGTTCACGTTCTTGATGACGATGCGATTTGTAGCTCCCAAGCCGGGCCGTCTGAGGACAGCTCTACTGAAGTATGTGAGCCTGAAAAGCTGGTCACCTGTTAGTTTTCCTGCGTCATGAGCAACTGCAACCTCTAAAGGCGTTTATTTCACTGTCGTTGAATAGCTCTAGATAGTTCGTTCAATTTCTACACGTCTCTCACTGGTTGTTGTCTGTGCAGATTCAAGTTTTTGATTCGTTGATTTCCTCTATTGAAGGTTAGGGCCGATCATGAAAGAAGAGCTCAGCATTCTAATTCAAGCTCAATATCCCTTGATCTACCTAGTGACTTCGGAGGAAGAACGGGCGGTCAGC
>JBCCAG010000798.1:0-2204 GCA_039814955.1 Cyanobacteria bacterium P01_A01_bin.135 | reverse complement strand
GAGCCAGAGCGATCGCGCCATCGTCACCGCGCTGCCGGGCACCACGCGGGATGTGGTGGAGTCGCGGCTGGTGGTGGGGGGGATACCGGTTCAGGTACTGGATACCGCCGGCATCCGGGAGGCGACGGATCAAGTTGAGCAAATTGGCGTGGCGCGATCGCGGCAGGTGGCGCAGTCCGCTGATTTAGTGCTGCTAGTGATGGATGCTAGCGAGGGATGGACCGCGGAGGACCAGCTCATTTATCAACAGGTCCAGGGCCGTCAGCTAGTGCTAGTGCTCAACAAAGTAGATTTAATGGATCCGCCCTCAGCGCCGTCAGATCTGCCCCCTCATCCCTTAGTAAAAACGGCGGCAGCGCAGCAGCAGGGAATTGAAGCCCTGGAAACCGAGATTTTATCGCTGGTGCAGGCAGACGGGGTGACGGCAGCAAACCTAGATTTAGCTATTAACCAACGACAGGCAGCGGCGCTCCTGCGGGCGAAGCAGGCCCTGCAGCAGGTTGAGACCACCACCTGTGAGGGGCTACCCCTAGACTTTTGGACCATTGACCTGCGGGAAGCGGTTCGCGCCCTCGGAGAAATTACGGGTGAAGCGGTCACGGAGGCAATGCTAGATCAAATTTTTAGTAAGTTTTGTATCGGTAAGTAGCGGCTATTCAAATAATAGCAACCAGAATATTTATACAAGCTGTAAGTGTCTGCTTACGCCGGGCATAGATACTACAATACGAAGCGCTCTTACCCTGCTGTGCGATTAAGAGTTTAAGAGCGACTTTTCTCCTGGCTTTAGTGCGACTATTGGCTGCAGCGATCGCTGATCCGCTTAGATTTAGCCGCTAGACGTCATCTGCTCAGCAATCGCGCGACTAAAGAATTCCTAGAATCCTACAAAGAGAATTAAACCGATGAACCTGATGAACAATACTCCGTCTGGCCAACCGGCACAATGTCCCTTTCGGGGAACTCGCGTGGGCGGAGCGCTGGGCTCTAAGCCGCAGGCCACGGACTGGTGGCCAAACCGGCTTCAGGTTGAGCTGCTCCACCAAAACTCGCCCCAGGCCAACCCCCTCAAAGATTTCAACTACAAGGAAGCTTTTGAAAAGCTTGACTTCCAGCAGCTAAAAGCTGACATCAAAGCCCTATTGACCGACTCCAAGGATTGGTGGCCTGCCGACTACGGCAACTATGGACCGCAGATGGTGCGGATGGCGTGGCACTCTGCCGGCACTTACCGAATTGCAGACGGTCGCGGCGGTGCCAGCCAGGGGATGCAGCGCTTTGCCCCCATCAACTCCTGGTGGGACAACGGCAATACCGACAAATCCCGGCGGCTGCTGTGGCCCATTAAGCAAAAGTATGGCGCGGCGATTGGCTGGGCCGACCTAATGATTTTGGTGGGTAACTGTGCCCTAGAGATTATGGGCCTTAAGACCTTTGGCTACGGCGCTGGCCGCATCGATGCCTGGGAAGCGGACCGCGGCACCTACTGGGGGCCCGAGTTTTGGAACGGCCAGCCCTTTAGTGAAGGGGGCAAGCAGCAGGAGGGCCACCCTGACCAAATGGTTACCCGCACGATTCGCTGGGTGGGTGAACCCAAAGACGAGTACTACGACCTGGAGAATCCCCTAGGGGCGTCCCACCAGTCGCTGATCTACGTCGATCCGGAAGGGCCAAACGGTAACGGCGACCCCATTGACTCGGCCCGCGACATCCGCGAGACCTTTGCCCGCATGGCCATGAACGACGAGGAAACCGTTGCCCTGATCGCGGGCGGTCACGCCTTCGGGAAGAGCCACGGCATGGTGGAACCCGACAAAATTGGTCCTGCGCCCGAGGGGGCCCCAATTCAGGCCATGGGCCTAGGCTGGCAGAACCCAGAGGGGACCGGCTTTGCCGAGTACACCATGACCAATGGCATTGAAGGCTCCTGGACCCCAAACCCCACCCAGTGGGATAACAGCTATCTAGAAAATCTGTTCAAGTACGACTGGGAGCAGACTAAGAGCCCTGTGGGTGCCGTTCAGTGGAAGCCAAAGGATCCTGCTGCGCCCAAGACTCCTGATGCCCATAAGCAGGGCGTTGAGCACAGCCTGATGATGATGACCTCAGACATCGCCCTCAAGGAAGATCCAGCCTACCGGGAGGTTTGCGAGCGCTTCCTCAACGACTTCGACTCCTTTAGCGATGCCTTCGCCCGCGCTTGG
>JBCCAG010000347.1:0-4747 GCA_039814955.1 Cyanobacteria bacterium P01_A01_bin.135 | reverse complement strand
ATCGCCCCAGACTAAAGGGCTGAGCCAGCCGCCCTTATACCTATCGAATTTGAGTTAAACCATGACTAGCAGTCCAGATTCGAGCGCCCCGCTTTTAGATAGCCAGCACAATGGTCTGCCTAAGCAGTCCGCTGGCGGCCCCCTCCACAGCCACTCCACCTCGGTACAAGCACAGCTTGACCAGCTCGTGGGGAATCAAGCTCCTGGGTTAGGGGCGGCCACCTTAGCAACGCCGCAGTCCCCAGATCGCAACCAGCCGTCTGGCCACGCGCCCATTGACCAGAGCGTCTACGTCACGGTCCACGGCCACTTCTATCAGCCTCCCCGCGAGAACCCCTACCTCGACGCCATCGAGCGCCAGCCCAGCGCCGCCCCCTTCCACGACTGGAACGAGCGCATCCACTATGAGTGCTACCGTCCCAACGCCTTTGCCCGCATCTTGAACCACCAGGGGGAGGTAATGGAGATCGTCAATACATTTGAGTATCTGAGCTTCAACATTGGCCCCACCCTGATGCGCTGGATGGAGCGCCACGATGTAGAAGCCTATCAGCGGATTATCGAGGCCGACCACCGCAGCTGCGATCGCCTAGACGGCCACGGCAATGCGATCGCCCAGGTGTACAACCACATTATTTTGCCTCTGGCCAACGACCGGGACAAGCGCACCCAAATTCGCTGGGGCATGGCCGACTTCAAAGCTCGCTTTGGCCGCGATCCCGAAGGCATGTGGCTAGCGGAAACGGCGGTGGACTACGCCACCCTGCGGGTACTCGCGGAAGAGGGCATTCGTTTCATCATCCTGGCTCCCTCCCAGGCCCAGCGCTGCCGCCCCCTACCCACTGAGCACGAGCGCCACCCTGACTGGGTGGAAGTGGGCGGTGGTCAGATTGACCCGGTGCAGCCCTATCGCTGCTATATTTCCGCAGAGCCTGAGAGTGGGCCTGAGGGCGGCGATTCTCTAGGACCGTCTGACCATCGCCCCTATGTAGATATCTTCTTCTACGATGGCCCTATCTCTCGGGATATGGGCTTCAACGACGTGATGGACAGCTCCCAGCACTTTGCGGGTCGCATTGCTCAGGCCGTGCGTGGGGATCACCGTCAGTCCCAGCTGATCTCAGTGGCCACCGACGGCGAGACCTTTGGCCACCACAAAGGCGGCGCGGAAAAAGCCCTAGCCTACGCCGTTACCCATACGTTCCCGGAGCGGGGCTGGCAGGTGACTAACTATGCCCACTACCTTAGCCTCCACCCCCCGACTTGGGAGGTGGAGCTGAAGCCGGTGACCGCCTGGAGCTGTTCCCACGGCGTAGACCGCTGGCAGGACGACTGTGGATGCGGGGGTGGCGGCGGATGGAACCAGAAGTGGCGTCGCCCCCTGCGGGACAGCCTTAACTGGCTGCGGGACCAGCTCGCGCCTATTTACGAGGAGATGGGCGCTCAGCTTTTCCGCGATCCTTGGGAGGCGCGGGACCACTACATTCACGTTTTGCATGACGGTGCAAGGCCCGTTTTAGAAAGCGATCGCGCTGCGCCGCCGCTGGATCAATTCTTTGCGCAGCACCAGACCCATACCCTGGGCGAGCTAGAGCGGGTAGACGCCCTGCGACTGCTGGAGATGCAGCGCCACGCTCTGCTGATGTACACCAGCTGCGGCTGGTTTTTCGACGAGCTTTCCCGTCCGGAGGGAACGCAGATTCTGCGCTACGCGGCCCGTGCCATCGAGCTAGCCGGGGAGGTCGCGGGTGTGCAGCTTGAACAGGACTTTGTGACGCGGCTGACGGCGGCCCCTAGCAACTTAGACTGCTTTGAGCATGGTGGCGAAGTGTACCGGCAGCTCGTCAACCCGTCGCGTATTAGCCTAGGGCAGGTAGCGGCGCACTACGCCATTAGCTCACTATTCAGCCACTACGACCCTACCCAGCAGCTCTACTGCTACGAGGCCCACCGTATTGACTACCAGCGCCAGCGCATTGGCCCCTTGACCCTGGCGGTGGGGCAACTGCAGCTCACCTTTGAAACTACGCAGGAAAAAGCTCATCTGGTGTTTGCGGTACTGCACTTAGGTGGCTGGGACTTCCACTGCTGTATCACCCCCTTCACCGGACGGCTAGATTACGCCAAGGCCAAGGCAGAGCTGTTTGATACCCTGGGGCAGGCCAGCATTGCCCAACTGATTGTGGCAATCAACCGGCTGTTTGGCGAGCAGAGCTACAGCCTACAGGACCTGTTTGCCGAGGAGCGGCACCGGATTATGCGCCTGCTGAGCCAGGAGACCCTGCAGCGATTAGACCAGCTCTACAGCCAGACCTATCGGGACAACTACAGCATTCTGGCAGCGTTTCACCGAGATGGCCTAGCAGTACCCCAGGAGCTACAGGTGGCGGCGGAGATTGCGCTAAACCACCGGGCGATGGCGGTCATTCGCCAGATTGAGCAGACGGCCAGTTTGGGGGGCAATGCGCTGACGGCTGCCACCGCTGCCATCGCTGAGCTAGAGGCGATCGCCGTTGAGGCGGGCCAGCTCCACTGCAGCCTGCAGCTCACTGAAGGCAAGGCCATTTTGCAACGTCTGGTGCTGCAGTCTCTACGGCAGCTCTTAGACGCCTTTCAGGCTGAGACCGCGAATGCGGAGATTCAGTGGCTGCAGCGGCTCATTGAGGCAGGCGATCGCCTCAATCTTGGGCTGTCCCTAGACCGGGCCCAGGAGCTCTATCTCCGCAGCATCCAAGAGCGGGTAGTGCCGCAGCTGTTGGCTCAGCCGGTGGAGCAGCGGCTAGCCTCGTTGCAGGCGTTGAAGCAGCTCTTACGGCTTGGTAAGCGTCTGGCTGTGGATGTTGATCACCTGTTGGAATTGAGTTAGGTGAACTGGGCCCATGCTTCCCAGCTATGGGGTATACTGGGAAGCCGGGCTAGTCGATAGCCTACCGAGCGGATGTGGCGGAATTGGTATACGCGCACGCTTGAGGTGCGTGTGGCATTGCCTTGCGAGTTCGAGTCTCGCCATCCGCATAGAAAAACATAGCAGAGAGCGTTCGTTCTGCTTAGTTAAAGGGAAGAGTGGAGAATTGCTTATGATTCTCCACTCTTTTTATTCGCTGCTCTTCGCCTATAGCTTTGGTCACTTTATTTAGGACAATTTTGGCGCTGAAATGTAGCGATGCGGAGTCAAGTGACGCGCCACCGTACACAAACCATTGTGATGGTGATTACATAGGCCCAGGCGATCGCGCGTGGGGCTAATCTCTGCCAATTTCACTGGACGAGTCGTTTAATGGTGGCAATGCCTGTGCAGTCGCTGGTTTATTAAAGCCTGTGCCAGGTTTGAGAGGGCGCGGGGTGCTAGGCCGGTTTTTCGACTGCGGCAAACGACTCTAGCAAAGACTGTGCATAGCTACCAAACCGACATGCAACTATTGCATGTCGTAAATGCGGCTAGCGTATAATAGTGACCAATGACTGCGAAAATTTGTTTTATGCTAGTTATAGGGCATAAGGTAAACCAAAATGATTTTGGTTCATCTTGACGCTTGCCTCAGATTCGGACGCTTTTCTCTGGTCATTACCTTCTTTATAGCTACTTATTTAGAACAAATGAAAAGGCAAGAAGATCTAGTCGTTGTAACAGTCCGCATTCCCAAGTCTGCTGTTCAAATAGCCAAGGCTATATCGGAGAAGCAGTCCATAACAATCAGCGAAGTTATTAGAGACTCTTTGCATAGAAGCGCCCAAGGCTAGGCGCTTGCCTGGCAGATGAATAGGAGCGCTAGCTCAAAGCTATGTGATTTGGCTGCAGCAATTTGAATACAGGGATCTAGCTGTAGTGATTTGCGAACAGGGAAGCGCTAGGCTACGCCTTCTTGACAGCTTGGATGGTTAAGGCTGTCAAGAAGATGGATTCAGCTCGCTCTCTCGATACCAAATCTCATCTGGATAGGATTGCCTATCGTCAAAGCTGACTGCGTAATGCCACTCTTCATCATCTGAGTAGTAGAGAAATCCACAGACATTCCCTTGTTCTCCTGTAGCCGTTTGAACCCGTTGAAAGACGTCAAACCTAGGAGAAGGGATATTGCTACGGTCCGTCATCTAGTCTTCAAAAGAAATACGGCTCTTCCCATGCGTTCATTGAGCATCTCAGTGAATGCACGGTAACAACGTTATCTTACGGCAAAATCGTATCACAAGCCATACAGTGTTATTTATTCTTCAATATTTTAGAGTATTCAATTTGATTTTAAATATTTGTTCAAGTATGTCAACGCGATTCTTCTTGGATTAGATAATTACCTTCATCCATGATCTTTACCAGACTCTGCTAGCAAAGCCTGGTAAAGGTAGTGTCTTACTGTTTCTCATTTTATAGGTCACCGCCACAATCGTCTGTGCAGGGTGGGGCCAAAGTTAACTGCTTAAAAGTCGGCTATGGCAGTTTTATTCGAAGCAGACCCTACGCGACGATGCGATCGCTGAACTGTTGGCGACGACACTACACATGCTGTCCCCGGTAGAAAAGCTTTCGCTGCGGAGTGAAACCAGAGCTCTCCTCAGTAGTTTTGTTATCAGCACTTTTTGGGGGGACAACGGCCTCAACATCAGAAGACTGCCACCAGCCAATATCGTGTATTGCCGGAGTTTTTTCTCCAGATGGCAAAACTGTAGAATTGAGGCAGCAGGTGTTCTGCAGCCGCCTGGTGGAGACTTCGGCATTCCACAGCGCAGCGCGAGTGAAGTCCGTACCGTT
>JBCCAG010000545.1:0-3409 GCA_039814955.1 Cyanobacteria bacterium P01_A01_bin.135 | reverse complement strand
GCCAACGATGCCTGCAGTTAGGGCTAGCGTGGTATTGACCCCTACCGAAGCCAGCGTCATCGGCGTGCCGTAAATGGTGATTTCGCTCTCTTGACCCGGCGTAAAGATGACGCAGGCGGCCAAAAATGCGTAGAAGCCCACAAAAATTAGCATTAGCCCCACCATGGTTAGGGGCAGGTTGTGGGGCAAAATCGCGTTGGGCTTGCCGTCGGCGTCAAACTTGCCGATGCGGGGCCCGAGATTGAGCAGCACCCCTAGGGCAAAGAAGCCCGAGACGCCGTGCAGCACCGCTGAACAACCAAAATCGTGGTAGCCCAGCTCGGTCAAGAACCAGCCGTAGGGATTCCAGCCCCAGGCAGCCGCCACTACCCAGGTGAACGAGCCCAGAATAATGGCCAGAATGGCATAGGCACCCACTCTGATACGCTCGATGACCGCCCCGGAGAGAATGGAAGCCGTGGTCATGGCAAACAGGGCGAAGGCAAACCAGAAGACGCCCGTTAGGTTGTCGGCGATGTTGGGACCCAGGGCAGGTGACCAAGGGTAAGAGGCCTGTACCAGCCCCAGCACCTCGCCCACCGTGCCTTCGGCATCAGCGCTGGTCCAAGGCCCCACAATGCCGCCGTTGAAGGGGAACAGCGGGAACGCGTTGTAGACCCACCAACCGAAGTAGAAAAAGGTGAGGCCCACCACGGATAATGTCAGCAGATTCTTCACCATGGTGGCGAGGACGTTCTTTGAACGCGATGCGCCGCCCTCGTAGGCTAAGAAGCCAACGTGAATCAACAGCATGAAGACAGAGGCCCAATAGTAATAGGACTCTGCGACAAAGGTCGCCAAAAACTCCTGTGCTTCGGGAGACATGAGAAAAACTCCTCTTGTAGCAATATCAAATCAGCACAAATCAGTGTTGCGCTGAAAGCGAATAATTCACTAAAATTTGCAGACTGAATACCTTCAAAGGTTGCTAATACGCCGTCAAAACCTGCTATTTACTTCAAAGCAGGTTTTGGCTTTCTCGCTTTACAAGCGCTACCAATGGGTAGAGGCAATTGAACCAACCCACTTTCTATAAACCGCTCTAATCAGCAGATAGAGCGCTGAACCTACGGGTTTTTTGGCATCAGTCAGCTCAAGCTTTCTACAGCACTAAATCCCAATAATCTAGGTTCAGATAAGTGCAGAAAGCCCAACTATTGCTTTAGCTAGTTGTTATATCAAGAGTGTGCATCTCAATGCCGTGGCGAACTGTAGAAACCGATACCAAACTTGAATTTCCTCAGCGATCGCCCATCATCAAGCTATCAAGTAAGGGCTGTAAATGAGCGACGTTTGGCTCAGCAAGATGTAGGTCGAGCTGTGGGGGATCGCTGCCGCGTCGCCACAGCAGGAGGGGCACCCCCGCCAGGTGAGCAGGGACAGCGGCGTTGCAGGGCAAGTCCAGGCGATGGGGCGGGCGCACCGTGGCTCTCGCCGCCAGCGCCGGAAAAACCGCGTCGGGCAAGACGATGGCCCGTAGCCAGGGCAGTTGTCGCGCCCAAACCCCTGAGCCAGGCTGAATGTGCTGGTCAAGCGGGACCCCACAGGCAACGCGGAAATTGCGATCGCACAGCCGCAGCAGGGCGCAAGGCTCGCCTTCAAGGGTGGTATTCAATGACTGGAAGGGGGCAAGACGCTCTACATCATTTCCGAAGAGCGATCGCACCAGGGGCAGCGCATCCCGTCCTGCCAGGTCCCACCGCAATTCGGCTGTGATTGGCGTATTGACTAAAGTTGCCATCTTCATCCCCTCACCCGGCTCTTGCTGGGGTCAAAGGCGGCCAACGGCCCCACCGTCGCCCTAACGCGCCGCTTCAGCCCGTCTAATAGGCCTACCTCTACCGCTGTGCCTACCTCAGCGTATTCTGGGGCAACTTGCGCTAGGGCAATGCTGCGCTGCAGGCAAGGGGAATAGGTAGCGCTGGTAATCTGACCGACACGCCAGCGATCGCCAGCCGCATAAATAGGCTGGCCATGGACCGCTATGTCGTTACCCTCTAGCACCAGGCCAACCCCCACCTTAGCGGGATGTGCCTTGGTCGCCTGCAGCGCTGCCCTGCCGATAAAGTCCGGCTTCTTGAGCGCTACGCTCCAGCCAATGCCCGCCTCGTAGGGAGAGGTTAAATCATCAAACTCAGCCCCAGCGGCCAATAGCCCCGCCTCAATCCGGGCGCGGTCCAAAGCCTGCATTCCCAGGGGCAGCAGTCCGGCCGGTTGCCCCGCCTTCATCAATCGGTCCCACAGCGCCGCGCCATACCTCGGGTGAACAAACAGCTCGTAGCCTAGCTCGCCGGTGTAGCCCGTGCGGGACACCAGCACCGGCAGGTGATCGATGGCGGCGGCGGTGAACCGGAAGTAGCGCAGATCCTCAAGCGCCGCTACCATACTGTCGCTATTGAACCGCAGCAGCGGCCCCAGAATATCGCGGGAGACTGGTCCCTGGAGCGCCAGATTGTGGATATAGCTACTCGCTCGCAGAATCGTCACTTCCCAGCCGCGCTGCTGGGCTAGCTTCTGTAGCCAATCGCCGTCAGTGTCGCAATTGCCCACGTAGCGGTAGTGGGTGGGGCTAAAGCAAAACACTAGCCCATCGTCGAGGATGCCGCCGTGGGGGGTGAGCAAGCAGCCGTAGACCGACTGGCCGGGCACCAGCTTCTCCAGGTTGCGGGAGAAGGCGTACTGCAGCAGAGTCAGGGCATCCGGGCCGATGACCTCGAACTTACGCAGGGCCGACAGGTCCATGAGCGCCGCCCGCTGCCGCAGCGTCCAATATTCGGCCTGGTCACCCTGGTGGGCAAAGCTATTGGGTACCCAACAGCCGTTGTACTCTACGAGGTCATCGGTGAGCTGGCGGATTTTGGGGGTGAAGGCGCTGTCTTGGGTGAGACGGACGGGGACATTCGGGGCCACCCGGCGACCGATCACTCGGGGGAAGGAATGGTCAGCGGCGTAGATGCGCGCATGGATGGGAGTGGGATGCCAGCCGTTAGCCGGGTCGATGTCGTCGGGGCAGGCGGAGCTGGCGCACAGCAGGTTCTGGTGGGCGCGCAGCAGCACGTAGTCCCCGGGGCGGGACCAGGACTCGTCAAAGCCGATGGTGCCGTGGCAGTCAACCTGTGTGCTGTAAAAGAAGTTGACGGCGGGCCAGCCGGGGCGGGGTGCGATGCCGTAGGGGGCGAGCACCCGGTTGAAGTTATCGCTGCAGCTCGGGTGGCCGGGGTAGCCGGCGTCTTCGTAGTAGCGGGGAGTGCAGGCCAGCAGAAAGCTGTCGTGGCGATCGCAGGTGGATTGGATCACCTCCACCAGGGGATTAAAAATCTGGGAGAAATATTTGCTGTGTAGCCCCGCCTGGGGGTTGGCGATACCGTTC
>JBCCAG010000645.1:0-2857 GCA_039814955.1 Cyanobacteria bacterium P01_A01_bin.135 | reverse complement strand
TCTTCTGGTTCCTGACTGGTGAGACCTCCCAGCATCAGCCGGTCTAAGCGAGCTGGATTCAACCGGGCGACCTGGGGGTCTAGGTGCAGTAGGGCGGGCTGGCCGTGCCAGTAGAGGCATTTGGTGGCGGAGCTGCCCATGTCGATGTAGGTCTGAATGATTTGAGGCATTGGAGTAAGAGGTCGGTTGCGGTAATTCATCAACAACATGAAGCACTATTTCTGCTAGCTGACTTTTGAGCAATGGCTTTATTCTGATTGCTTTATCAGCTAACGACTACTTCACGACTTCAATCGTTATAGTCATCAAAATCAAGAACAATATTGTGAATCATGTGCTTGATTGAGACGGCTTACTCACGACTTAATCGCGGCTTGTTCACGCATACAAAATAGTTCCATAAAATCAAAACCTTATACAGGACAGGCTTTAGGACTGATTAACGACTCAGTCACAACTGTCAAACGACTTAAAGAAGTTAGCTGCCATTCTAATCATTAAGTTGAATCTATTCGATGATTAAAAATACGAATATATACGTCCCAATTAGCTACCTAAAAACCAGCTTCTTAGCCAAGGTAGAACTGTAGATGTGTGCTGTAGGTAAGATGCTGGCCCCGTGACCCGAGAAGCTCTATTTCACTGTTTGCTCTTGGGGGCTACGCCACTCCACTGCGTTCCGTAGCTTCGCGTTTCACACACCACGCCCACCTCTGGGCAAGAGGGTTCTGGAAGCCCTGCAGCACAATCGCTCCAGCCATCGGCACGCGTTGTCCTTCATGACTAGAAACTAGGGAAAGACTTATGGGTAAAGGCTTTAGCGTATCGCTGCCTCTTGAGGAGGCAGCAGCGGTTGAAAAAGAAGCAAATCGGTTGGGATTACCCGCCGCCAGCATTATCCGCCTGATGATGCGCGACGGTCAGCAGCGCCGCGAGCTGGAGCAGCAGATGGATGAGATGAAGGCCCGCATCGAGAAATTGCAGATGCAGTTTCAGGGACTCCAGATTTTGCTGGAGACCGTTGCTCTAGAGCAGGCCAACGCTAGGGGGCCGCAGGCGCTGGAGAATCGCAAGGCACTGATTCAAGAAATTCGTAAGCGCCAAGAGCGGGTTGAGGGTTAGGAGGTACGGCTATGCTCAGCTTGACCGTCATCAGCGCTAATCAGGGCGAGACCTATTACACTGCTGAGAACTATTACTCTACAGAGGAGAACAAAGCTCATTCCAACTGGCTGGGAAGAGGCGCTAGAGCGTTAGGGCTGTCGGGCCAGATTCAGGGGGATGATTTCAAGAATCTACTTCACGGCTACAGCCCCAGCGGGCGATCGCTGTCGGGGCGCAAGATCAATCCTGAGAAGCACCGAGCTGGAGTTGACCTCACCTTCAGTGCGCCGAAGAGCATTAGCTTAGCTGCTTTGGTCGGTGGCAACGCCGCTTTGGAGCAGGCCCACCGAGAGGCCGTAGCCCGGACGATGGCTGTTGTAGAAGAGCGCTATGCCCAGACGCGGGTGCGAACGGCAGAAGGTCGCAAGGTCATCACGACGGGCAACCTCATTGTCGCTCAGTTTCATCACGACACCTCCCGTGAGAAAGATCCCCAGCTCCATACCCACTGCGTTGTCCTTAATGCAACTCAGCTCAAGGATGACCAGTGGCGATCGCTGCACAACGACATTCTCTTCAAGCAGCAGAAACTGCTGGGGATGATTTACCAAAATGAGCTGGCGGTCCAAGTGCAGCGCCTTGGCTATGCTATTGAACCTAAGGCCAACGGTCAGTTTGAGCTCAAAGGCTATGCGCCGGAGCAGCTGCAGGCGTTCTCAAAGCGGCGAGAGCAGATTCTGGCAGCGGTGGGAGAAGCGGCGACTGCCCAGGCGCGAGAGCTGGCTACCCTCAAGACCCGCGCTCCCAAGGGCAAAGAGATTCCTAGAGAAGAACTACAAGCCCACTGGCAGGAGCAAGCTCAGCATCTAGGATTGATGCATCCTCAGACGCAGCTGCTGGCTTGGCAGAGCCGACCCCAAAGGGCTGTCCAGGCAGGCATTGACCACTGCTCTGAGCAAGAGGCTGTCTTTAGGCGGGAGCAAGTGGAGCGGTTCGCCCTTGAGAATCATTTGGGGCAGCAATGCTTTGAGGATGTGGCGGGGACCTTGGACGCTGACCCAGAGATCATTCACACGCTGGACCACCGGCTTACGACCCAAACGGCGGTGCTGAGAGAACTAGAAACCATCCGCACGGTGCTGAGCGGTCGTGGTAGTGTGAAGGCGATCGCCTCTCCAAATAATGTCGAAGCGCAGCTGCAGGGCCAGGGCCTGACCCAAGGCCAACATGATGGCGTTCTGCTGGCTGCCACGACGCGCGATCGCTTTGTAGCTTGGCAGGGGGTAGCCGGGGCTGGGAAGAGCTACGCGCTGAATCAGTTTCGCCAGATCGCCGAGTCTCAGGGCTATGCAGTTCGAGGATTTGCGCCCAGTGCTGAAGCGGCGAAGTCTCTGGCAGACTCAGTGCAGGTCCAGCAGACGGAGACGGTTGCAGCGCTGCTTTGTACTCAATCAGGAGCCTCTACTCAATCTCCTGAGGTGTGGGTTGTAGATGAGGCTGGGCTCTTGAGTGCTAAGGATGCGCTAGCCCTGGTGAACAAAGCCCAGGCGCAGAAGGCCCGCGTCATTTTGGTGGGGGATACCCGGCAACTGTCGGCAGTCGAGGCGGGTAGTCCGTTCAAGAGTTTACAGCAGGCCGGGTTGGCTACTGCGTACCTGACCCAGTCCTTACGACAAAAGAATCAGCACATTAAAGTGGGCGTGGACTTGATCGCGGCGGGGAAAATCCCGGAAGGCGTCCATCACCTGAGACC
>JBCCAG010000842.1:0-2020 GCA_039814955.1 Cyanobacteria bacterium P01_A01_bin.135 | reverse complement strand
GGAGCTAGGGGAGGTACAGCGGTTCACCCCGGTGGGCATCACCTTTGATGGCGCATCCATTCCCACCACCGCCACCCAGACGGACTATGCCGAGGCCGACACCGTCCAAGTCGGGTTCAACCCGGTGGAGCTGCTGCTGGATCTGGTGCGCGATCGCGAGATTCCCATCACCCTAAAGCTAATTGACTCCGAGCTATTTCTGGTGGAGGAAGACGGCTGGCTGCAGACGGAGATCCAGCCAGCGGAGGAGGAAGGGCCGGTGACGGTGGTGGTGCAGGAGGTGGTGGTAGATAACGCCACTGTGATTGCCAATCCCAAGGGCTCTTTAGATGTAAACCAGCAGCTAGCGGCCAACGACCCTACTAACGATGCCGGCGACGTCGAGATTCAAAGCCCGGTCCCCGTTGGCTCTGAGGGCAATAACCCCGGCGAAGCCGACGCCGAGGACAGCGACGCCGAGAGCATTCTAGAGACAGAGGACACCGACGGCTCCCCCAACGTGCGCTTAGAGCCTGTCGTCCTAGAAGACGTCGATGCGGCGGCCCAGTTCCGCAACGAGTACAAAGATATTCGCTTCGAGGCCCGGGGCGGTATCCGCAGCGGCGGCGAGTTTGACATCGATGGGGAGGCCGACCTCAGCAACGGTCAGCGCGTCAGCAGCCGGGTGCAAAGCCGCGAGGTGGCGATGTCTAACCTGGCTGCCCTACTGCCCCTGCCGCTGGCGGTGGAGCAGGGCCAGCTCGACAGTAACGTGGTGGTCAAATATATCAGCAGCGAATCGCGATCGCCCCTACAATCCCTGTTCTTTGAGGGCACCGCTCAGGTGCGGGACGTGGTGGCCCAGCTCGACGTGGCCCCGAAGCCCGTAGAAGACCTCAACGCCCAGCTGCGCTTCCAGGACCAAACGGTGCGCCTCGAAGAAACCAGTCTCCGCTACGACCAGATTCCCGTGGAGGCGGGGGGGAGCTTAGACTTGCGCCAGGGCTACGATATCCAGGCCCTGGTGCCTGAAGTCACCCTGGTGCAGCTGCAGGAAACCCTCAATATTCCCATCCCGGTCGAGGTGGCCGGGGCCTTTACCGCCAACGCCAACGTCATTGGCCCTTTGGAAGCGCCCGTAGTGACGGGGGATGTGCGCAGCCTCAACCAAATTCAGGTGGACCGCACCGCTGTAGACCTGGTGGAAGCGGCCTTTCGCCTCACCCCGCCGCTGCTGAGCGTCAATTCGTTCACGATTCTGCCGGCGGTAGGGGGAGAGATTACCGGCGAAGGCACCGTGGATCTGGCGGCCGACGGCGGGGTGGCCGCCAGCATCAACGCGGTGCTGCCTGGAGACGGGCTGGCCAGAGACTACGGCTTTACCCTGCCCCAGCCCTACCAAATTGGCAACCTGGTGGCGGATTTAGAGGTAGTGGGGCCTTTTGACGACATTCAGGCCGCGGCCCAGTGGCGGCTCCCCCAGGCGACCTACAGCGGCAGCGGCGAAGTTCTATACGGCGATCGCCAACTGCGGCTGCAGAATACCCAGTTCCAAGTAGAAGGGGGTACCGTCACCGCCAGCGGCACCGCACAATTGGACCAGCAGACCTGGCAGGCCAACGTGGGGACGGCGGGGGTACAGACCGGCGGCATCGCGCCCCAGGTGCAGGGGCTGCTAAACGCCGATGTGGCCCTCTCTGGGCGGCTAGATGAGCTGGATTTGCGGGCCATCGACGCCCAAGGGACTGCGCAATTGGCCAACGCCGATATCCAGCCCGTAGAGGGTGTGGACCTAGTAGATTCCGGCACCTACCAAACCGGGTTCCGCTGGACTGGGGACGGCATTCAGGTGAACGGCTTTCAAGGGCCTAATGTGGCGGCAGATGGCTTCATTGGCGTCGACCCAGCAGTAGCCTCGATAATCACCAACTTTGACCTAGACGTGCGGGCCCAGGACTACGAGCTGGCGCGGCTAGAGCCCTTCTTGCCCCCTGCGGCCCAGGCCCAGGCGCAGCTGCGGGGGCGGGCTACCTACGTGGGC
>JBCCAG010000649.1:0-2851 GCA_039814955.1 Cyanobacteria bacterium P01_A01_bin.135 | reverse complement strand
CCACAGCTTTATTCGTCGAGAAATTTTAAGTTTAGAGGACCATGGCCTGACTGTGCTGCGGTTCTCCGTTCGTTCCTGCAGCGGTGAGCTGGTGGATGCGGTCGATAAGCAAGAGCTTGAGAAAACCCGAGTTCTTTTGGAGCAGCCTGTCTGGGTGCTGCTGCTTAACCTACTGCTGATGCTGCAGCACCCCGCGGCGTTTTTCCAGGCTCTGAAGCTGGCAATTTCCCTCGGTCAGCAGGGCGATCGTGGGCTGGCCTACCATTTAGTCTACTTTGCCGAGGCCTGTACCCTAGCGCGGTGGCTGCTGCAGGGCCAGGTCACCCACCTGCATGCCCACTTTGGCACTAACTCCGCCACCGTTGCCCTCCTGGCCAGCACCCTCAGCGGCTGCCCCTATAGCTTTACGGTGCACGGACCAGAGGAGTTTGACCGCGTCGGCGGCATTGGTCTCACCACTAAAATTGAGCGGGCCAAGTTCGTGGTGGCCATCAGCTCCTTTGGCCGCAGCCAGCTCTACCGCTGGTGCGGGTTTGACCAGTGGTCCAAGGTTAAGATTGTCCGCTGCGGCGTGGACCAGTCGTACCTATCGATGCCGGATTACCCCCTGCCGGCGGAGCCGCGCTTAGTATGCGTGGGTCGCCTGTCAGAGCAAAAGGGTCACCTGATGCTGATTGAAGCGGCGGGGCTGTTGGCGAAAGAGGAGATCCCCTTTGATCTCGTTCTGGTGGGAGATGGGCCCCTGCGATCGCCCATCGAGCAGCGGATTCGAGAGCTAAATTTAGCCGAGCAAATTACGATTACTGGCTGGGCCAGCAGCGACCAGGTCCAAGATTACATCATCCAGTCCAAAGTGTCGGTGCTGCCCAGCTTTGCCGAAGGGCTCCCCGTAGTGATCATGGAATCGCTGGCGCTGGGCCGCCCTGTGATCAGTACCTATGTGGCAGGTATCCCTGAACTGGTGGAGCCTGGGCGTAGCGGTTGGCTGGTACCCCCCGGCGCGGTAGAAGCGCTAGCAGATGCCCTAAAAGCTTCCCTAACAACGCCGGACGAGTCACTCGAAGCTATGGGCGCAGACGGCAAGCAGCGGATTCGCCGCTACCACAACGCGAGCCGTGAGGCATTGACCCTCAAAGCGCTGTTTTTAGACCAAGGCACACCAGAGTCCGCTCCTCCGTCTGATCAACTGTCCAGTCGCAATTCGGACCAAGTTTCTGTTTAACCCTAGGTTAGACCTGACGCAGTCTCTCATCTACCCGTTCCATGGTCCACCCCACCACTCACGTCTATGGTGTCACTTAATAAGAAAGCGGTCCACGGCGCGGCTTGGACGTTCCTCGGCTACGGCGCAAGCCAAGGCCTAAGATTTATAGGCAATCTAATTCTGACTCGCCTGCTGATCCCCGAGTATTTCGGTCTCATGAGCCTGATCAACACCTTTGTGCTTGGTCTGGTTCTGTTTTCAGATATTGGGATTGGCCCCAGCATCATTCAGAACAAGCGGGGCAACGACCCCGATTTTATCAACACGGCCTGGACGATTCAGGTGATTCGCGGCTTTGGCCTCTGGATATGTAGCACCATTATTGCCTGGCCCGTTGCCTCTTTCTACGACGATAGACGGCTGCTGTGGCTGATTCCCATCGTTGGTACCACAACGGTGATTCAGGGCTTCAACTCTGCAGCGCTGCCGCTGATGAGAAAAAGTCTGGACCTGCGCAAGTTCACTATTTTTGAGTTTGTGGCCCAGGCGATTTCCCTGGTTTGCATGGTTACTTGGGCCTGGTTTCACCCTACCGTGTGGGCGCTGGTGGGGGGCAACATCATCTCCATGAGCATCAAAGCCGTGTGGAGCCATCATCTAATGCCGGAGGTGAAAAACCGGTTCCACTGGGACGCCGCGGCTGCTCGGGAGATGTTCTCATTCGGGAAGTGGATCTTTGTCTCCACGGCTACAACCTTCTTAGCTTCCCAGGCTGACCGACTAATTCTGGGTAAGCTCTTCTCGTTTGAGATGCTTGGGGTGTATACCGTAGCCTTTACCCTAGCAGACTTGCCCAGTCAGGTAGTGGCGCGCCTGTGCCGTCAGGTAATTTTTCCCGTGGTGTCTGCCCAAGCTGAGCTGGGTCGAGGCGCCCTACATGAAAAAATTGCGTCTAAGCGCCGCCTGCTACTGCTGGGAATGGCGCTGGGCGTGGCCATGCTATTCAATGTGGGCGACGCCATCATCTTGACTCTATATGATGATAACTATGCCGACGCCGCCTGGATGCTTCCCATCCTTGCCATTGGTATCTGGCCAATGATCCTGTTCCACCTTTGCAACTCAATTTTGCTAGGAGTGGGACAGTCTATCTACGGTGCCGTGGGCAATAACTTCAAGGTTGTCTATATGATTGTTACCGTTCCTCTGGCTTACCAAAATTTCGGACTTCCGGGGGCTATTATCGCGATCGCGCTCAATGATATTCTGCCTTACCTAGTGACAATGGTAGGGCTTGTTAGAGAAAAACTGCCGTTCTTCAAGCAGGATATTCTCACGACGGCAGCCATGGTGCTCAGCGTAGCGGCCATAGCACTTCTACGCTATAGCCTAGGATTTGAAATTTCTGTATCCCGTCTGTTTTTGTGAAGACGGCTTGAACGATTACGGGGACGTCAGGGTTCGAAAGCTCACTTGTATAACCGTAGAATTAGTCAAGATACCAGTTGAGTCGAGGCAGGCATGAATCTACCACAATTTCTTATCATTGGTGCCGCAAAATCTGGAACAACGTCCCTTTGCGACAATCTGCGCCGGCATCAGGACTGCTTCATTCCGATCAATAAAGAACCAAATTTTTTTGGGATG
>JBCCAG010000539.1:0-3450 GCA_039814955.1 Cyanobacteria bacterium P01_A01_bin.135 | reverse complement strand
GCGGGTGGCGGGGGGGGACTATCGGGCCAAAACCCCCCGCGGCTCGGGGCGGCTCACGGCCCCCCCCAACCTCCACCACGTCGATTGTGCGGGGCTGCTGCTCACTCTTCGAGTTATTGGGGGGGGGGGGGTTTTCCCTTGGGGTGTTGTTGGGGGGGTTGGGGGGTGGGGCGGGGGCTGTTAATTGCGGCGATCGCCGCCGACGGCAAGTTAGCGCCCACCGCCGCAGCCCGCCCTACTCCACCGCTAGGGAAACCCGCCCCCCCCCAATATCTCGAATCGTGAGCAGCAGCCCCGAAATATCGTCGTAGTCTAGGTTGCGGTCGGCCTTGAGCCGCACGTAGCCGCTGGGGTTTTGGGCCAGATAGACCCCCAGCTCCTCGCTCAAGGTAGCTTCGTCCACCACCTGGTCCGCCAGCAAAATCCGCCCCTCCGCATTCAGACCCACCACAAACGGTGCGTCAGTGTCCTCTTCTCCTTCCCCCTGCACCGACGGCAGGTCAACCGAGCGGATCTGCTCGCTGGTGAGGTTCATAGAGATGATGATAAAGAACGTCAGGACGGACATCAGCACGTCCATCATCGGCACCAAATTTACCTCAGGCACCTGGGAGGGTCCGCCTCGCCTAGAGCCCAGCGCCATATCACTCCTCCTCAATAGCTAGGGAAACGCGATCGCCCCCGGCTTCTTTCATCCGCAGCACAAACTGCACCAAGTCTAGATAGGCAACCTGGGGGTCCGCCTTGATGTACACCAGCCGCGCTTCGTCTTCTGCGAGGTGCTGGCGCACCTGGGCCTGGGCCTGAGCCTCAGATAGGGGAGTCTCTTCAATCAGTATTTGGCTGCCTGCCCCTAGGGTCACAATCAGCGGCGGTTCGTCGTCCCCAGCTGCTGGGGGGGGCGCGGAGTCGGATTTGCCCGGAAGCTGTACCTCTAGGCCGGTGGGCACCGTCAGCGACATGGTGATCAGCACGAAAAAGGCCAGAATTCCCAACATCACGTTGAGCATGGGAATCAGGTTGACGCTGGGGATGGCGGTATCTCGTTGCTTAATGCGCATTATGCCACCGGCGTGCGAGACTGGGCAGTGCGATCGCCGGTGGTCGCGTCGGCTTCGTACCACTCCTGCCGGTACACCAGCTCCAGCTCGCTGCCCACGTCAGCAAAGTAATCCATCTGGCGGGCCTGCAGGGTGACAAAAATGCGGAAAAACACCAGGGCCAAGATGGCCACGAACATGCCCGCCGCCGTAGTGATCAGCGCCTCCCCGATCCCCGCTGCGGCCAGCTCACCGCTCTCCCCTGACCCCTGTCCGCCAATGTCCAGGTTGTTGAAGGTGGTGATCAGGCCGGTGACGGTACCCAGCAGGCCCAGCAGGGGAGCCAGCGCCACCACCGTCTCTAAAAATTTATCCCCCCGCCGCATGCGCACAAATTCCCGGTCTGCGGAGGACTCCAAAGCCAGGCGAAAGGTCTCTGGCAGGGGCTGACGCAGCTTCAGCGGGGCGAGCAAGAACCGGCCAATGGCGAGGTCGCTGGCCCGCTCAGCAATTTGCCGGGCCTCATCTAGGTTATGGCGCGCCGCCCTAATGACGTCCTGTACAATTCTGTCCTCTTTACGCAACAGCTTGTACCAAAACCATAGGCGCTCTAGGGAGGTGGCGATGGTAAGGACGGAAAGAATGACCAGAGGCACCATGACGATACCGCCCTTAACGAGCAGGTCGAACATGGGAAACGAGACGAGAAGGACCGGCATAGAAAAAACTGTTGGCTGTGGCGCTGCTTCAAGAATAGCCGACCGGTCTTTACAATTCGTTAAGGCTAGGTTAATGCTGAATATGGTTCAGCACCTGGTGAGCGAGCGCGAGCTTATGGCACGAGGGAACCGGCGTGACTTTACCGCCTTTGGTGATTAGAATAGCCTGGTTGCGATCGCTGCCAAAGCCCGCATCCGGCTGGTCAATGGGGTTGGCCACAATCATATCTAAGCCTTTGCGCTCCAGCTTAGCCTTGGCGGGGGGGTAAATATCTCCCGTCTGGGCGGCAAAGCCCACGAGCCGCTGGCCTGCTGGCCGCGCCTGGTTGAGGGCGCTGAGAATGTCGGGCACCGGGGCTAGCGGCAGGGCGTCGGGTAGGTCTGCCTTGGGCAACTTGTGGGAATGGTGCTCGGCAGGGCGCACGTCCGCCACCGCCGCCGCCATGATAATCCAATGGGCTTGGGGGCTATGATGCAGCAGAGCGGCCTGCATTTGGCTAGCGGTGGTTACCGGCACCAAGGTAATTTGCTCTAATCCGTCCAAGGCGGCGGTATCCATGGGTCCATGCACTAGGGTGACCTTAGCCCCCCGGTGCAGGGCCGCTTGAGCCAAGGCCACCCCCATTTTGCCGGTGGCGGGGTTACCGATGAAGCGCACTGGGTCCAGATATTCCTGGGTGCTGCCAGCGCTAATCAGCACCTGCTTTCCTTCCAGGTCGCGCTTTCCCCCTGTTTGCAGCAGGGAGGCGACATGGGCCAGCAGTTGCCCAGGCTCCGCCATGCGCCCCGCCCCCACGCGATCGCAGGCCAGCCGCCCGGCCATGGGCCCTACGCCATGGAAGCGGGGATTAGCTGAGAGCTGCTGCCAGTTGCGCTGTACCGCTGCCTGCTGCCACATGTCGGTATTCATGGCAGGGGCTAGCAGCACCGGACAGGTGGAGGCCAGTACGGTGTTGGTGAGCAGGTTGTCCGCTAGGCCATGGGCCAGCTTGCCCAGGGTGTTGGCCGTGGCTGGGGCCACCACCAGCAGCTCTGCCGCTTCCCCCAGCTCAATGTGCAGAGGGCGGGCCTGAGGCTGCCAGAAGTCGGCGTCGGTGTAGGCGCGGTGGCGGGCCAGGGTGGCAAAGGTCAGGGGGGTAACAAACTGCTCGCCACCGCCCGTCAGGATCACCCGCACCGCTGCCCCCGCTTTGGCTAAGCTGGAGACCACGTCACAGACCTTGTAGGCGGCAATACCACCGCTCACCCCGACGACAACGGTACGGCCTTCGTACATCCCCCCCGCGCTCAGTTGCCGACAGGCCTAAAGCTGATCGATTTCCCGGCGCAGCTTCTCTAGCTCTTCGTCGGTGGTGGCCGGGGCCGCAGCGCTCGTATCGCCAGCGGGGAGCTGCCCCTGCTCCGGGGAGGCGCCGCTGAGCTGTCGCTTCATGGCCGCCAGCTCGTCGTCCACGTCAGTACCTGCCTCTAGCTGCACGAACTGACTCTCCAAGTCAGCTCCCGCCAGCTCCGCGGCCGCCGATGACTTGGCCTCCATCATTTGCACTTTCTCTTCCATGCGCTCAAATGCCGCCATCGAGGAGTTGGTGCTGGTGCGGCCAATGGTGTTTTGCAGCTGCTCGTTGGCTTTGGCAGCGCTGGCCCGCGCCTTGAGCATATCCTTCTTGGTCTTGGCCTCAGAAATCTTGCCT
>JBCCAG010000442.1:0-4045 GCA_039814955.1 Cyanobacteria bacterium P01_A01_bin.135 | reverse complement strand
GAGTTCGCGGTGGCCACCGCCGTCCCAGGTGAGGCCATCCAGGTGTTGAGGGCGCAGCGCTTGGCTGGGGGGGCTGTATGGTACTACGGCCAGTTGCCCGATGGCGGCGAAGGCTGGGTTGAGGGGGCGGCGGTGAGCTTTACAAAAAATCAAAGCCGCACCCCCTATGTGGTGCTGCCGGAAGGCGGCAGCGTGTACCAGCAGCCACAGGCGGAGGCCCAGGTGGTTCAAGAGCTGGAGGGCGGCAGCGTAATTGCCGCCGAGCAGCGCCCCGACCAGGCGGGTGAATGGCTATACAGCGGCGGGGGATGGATTTCAGGGGAGAGCCTGTTTCAGCCCGCCTGCATTGAGTTCAATGGCTCGCTGCCTCTGGTAGTGATGGCTGGCGGCACCACGGTTCACGACACGGCGGCGTACCAAATTCCGGTGAAACAGCGGCTGGACGGCGGCGAGCTGGTGTTCCCCTCAGAGGTGACGGAGAATGCGACGGGGACCTGGTTTAAAATAGATCAGGGATGGGTGAGCGGCCAGTCCCTGTTTTACCCGTTCTGCGGATCGTGAGGATGGCTCGCTGCCGCTTGCGCTCAACCGTCGCCGCTCTGGGCCGACGCCAATGGCGACAAAGGTGCGGTAGCATCACAAGGTGAAGTGAGGTAATGCCCGTGACTGACCCCTCAACCGAACCCACCAAAATTGCCACCCGTTCTAGAACCGCCGGTATCCGCCCCGTACTGGTGCTGATTTTTCGGCTGCTGCTGCTGGGGGTGGGTAGCGCCGTCGCCCTGCTGATTGGCATTTTGCTGGCCCAGCTCTCTCCCGGTACGGTGAACGAAAAACCCTTACTGGAAGACTTGCTCCGGGGGGTGGCACGGCTGCGGGGAGCGCCCTACCCGCAGGTAAACCCATCTTTGGGGCGGCCTGAGGATCCGCCCAGGGAGCTGAGCAGCGGCAGCGCTGATCCTGATGAAGGAGCGGCTGACTCAGGCCCAGCGGCTGATACCTCAAGCCCCGATCCCCAAAGTCCTGATACCCAACCCGATGCCGAGACTAATAGTCCCGCAGTCGGTCAGCCCAGCAATGGCAGCGCCGGGGCCGATGGGGCTGATGGCGACGCGGCAAATGGCGCATCTCCGCCGGGAACGGGCTCTGCCGCCTCCCCCAACACCGCGCCCGACCTCTCCCCCCAGGCCCGGCAAGCCCTGCAGCAACAGCTCGACCAGATCCAGACCGAGCAGCAATCCCTAGAGACGGCGATCGCCCGCTTAGAGGCCCAGGTGGGCATCGAGCCCTCTACCCGTCCCCTGAATGAGCGGATGGCTGAGCTAGAGCGGCGCATTGGCCGCACCCAGGAATAAGCCCTCAAGTATTTCCCATGCAGGTTATCTTTTTCGGGACGCCGCAGTTCGCCGTTCCCACTCTTCAGCGACTGATTGAGCACAGTGACATCACCGTGACGGCGGTGGTCACCCAGCCCGACAAGCGTCGGGGCCGGGGCAGCAAGGTGTCGGCCTCTCCGGTTAAGCGCTGCGCCCTGCACCACGAGCTGCCGGTGTACCAGCCCCGGCGACTCAAAAAGGACCAGGCGACCTTGGCAGCACTGCAGCAGTCGGAGGCGGATGCCTTTGTAGTGGTGGCCTACGGGCAGCTGCTTTCCCAGGGGATTTTGGACATGCCGCGCCTGGGCTGCATCAACGGCCATGGCTCCCTGCTGCCCAACTACCGGGGGGCGGCCCCCATCCAGTGGAGCCTTTACCACGGCGAGGCGAAAACGGGGATCACCAGCATGCTGATGGATGCCGGCATGGATACCGGACCGATGCTGCTGAAGCGCATAACCCCCATTAACCTCACCGATACCGCGGTGGACTTGGCCGAGCGGCTGGCAGAGATCACCGCCGATGTGCTGATAGAAACCTTGGGGGCGCTAGAGGCGGGCCAGGTGGAGCCGACGCCTCAGGACAATGAAGCCGCTACCTACGCGCCGCTGCTCTCTAAAGAGGACTTTGCCCTGGCCTGGTCCCGCCCTGCCATGGCGCTGCACAACCAAATCAGGGGCTTTTACCCCAACTGCTCTACGGCGTTCCAGGGCCAGCCGCTGAAGGTGCTGCGATCGCTGCCTCTGGACCATCCCCAGGCCGAAGTTACCTGGCAACCGCCGAAGGTGGTCCCGCCGGAGCCTGGCACCGTAATCGACGTGATTAAGTCTCAGGGACCGGTAGTGCAGACCGGGCAGGGGCCGCTGCTGCTGCTGGAAGTGCAGCCCGCCGGCAAGCGATCGCAGTCGGGGTGGGATTTTGTCAACGGAATGCGACTGGCGGTGGGGACGGTGCTCGTCTAACTGTTTTGAATTGGCCGGTAATGAACGCACCCCTGGCAAGGCCCCATAGGGTTGACGGCGCAGCGCATTAGCTCCGAGCGGGCGTTGAAGCGGCATGTGGCGTCTCCCAGAATCCAGCGCCCGTCTACCTGGGCGCGATCGCTGGCGGCGACCTGAACGTACAGCAAGATGCGGTGGAGCTGATAGCGGCCTGCTCTGAGGTGGTAGCGGTGGCGACGCTCTAGCACGGTGTAGGTGCGATCATCTACGGTGAGCAGGCTACCGGGCTGCGGCGCTTCGGACAGGTGCAGCTTGTGGATGGGTTTTTGAGCATCCGGCAGCAGGATATCGGTGGTTACGGGAGAGGGGGAGGCCATGGCGGTGCAAAAATGCTTGCTCACTACCCTATCAAATTGAGCGCTAGAGCCAATTTCCCACCAGCATAAACGCGGCCCAGAACGCCGGCACTCGGTAGCGATCGCTCTTCAAAAGCGCTAGCTGAGCTTGCCTAAGGGCCTCGGCCCGGCTGATGGTTTCCTGCGGCTGACTTAACTGCGCGTAAAGCCCACTCATCAGCTCTGCCGCTGCCCGGTCGTCAACTTGCCACAGAGAGGCAATAGTGCTGCGGGCTCCGGACTGCACGGCAATGCCCGCCAACCCAAGGGCAGCGCGGCGATCGCCGGTAGCGGTTTCACAGGCGCTCAGCACCAGCAGCTCCACCGGGTCAGAGGTCGTCTCGTCCCGCTGGCGAAAGATTTGGCTAATTTGGTCAATGTTGAGCCGCTTATTCCAGGTCAATATGAAGGTCTGCTCTGGGTCAGAGCTGAACTGGCCGTGGGTTGCCAAATGAATAATCGGGAACGGCAGCGCTTGGACTTGGGCGGCAAAGTTGCCGGTATTGAAGGCCGCATTGATAAACTGCTGGCTGTCTACCTGTGCCTCAATCTCCTGGAGCTCCGCCGCCACGTACTGCAAATCTGAAAACCCGGCGTGAGCCGTCAAATCGGGCTGCATTTCTGATAGGCCAAAGGCGAGCACTTCTGGGTCCACCGCCTGCAGCGGGGCGGGTCTAACTAACTGCAAGCCGGGGGCGATGGCAACGGCATAGTCTTCGATTAGGTAGTGATGCCCGTTGTAGAGAGCGGCTAAGGGCACATCCCGTAGGACGCTGCCCAGCACAAACACCAGGGTGCGGATTTGGGCAGCGGCCAGGTCTGCTTGAACTGGGCTAATCAACCAGTTATAGAGCTGCTGCGATCGCGCTTCCCCTTCCGCGCTGATGAACGGCTTCAGGGTATCTTGCTTGATTTGCTGCGCTAGGGCTTTTACCGCCTTGCTCCCAACCGGCTGGGTATAGTGGCGGCGGCTGCCGTCTGGCAAAATGGCAATCACCTCCAGGCGCTCCGGCAGCACGATGGGATAAATGATGGCGGCGGTCGGGTCGATAGCCGTCTCGCTAATCTGCAGAGTCTGGGAGAGATTGCAGCGCAGATAGTTCTCCAGTTCCACCCGCTGCAGCAGGTCGAGCACCGAAATGGCTTGGTCTAGGTCCTCTGGGGTAACTGGCTCTCCGGCGCTGGGGGACAGCAGCAGGTCAGCGAGCTCCCGGTACAGGGGAGAGATATTGCTCTCGAAGGAAAACTGCACCTCGGCGTCGATGCCGACGAGGTCCTGACGCACCCCGTCGAGGCTCTTGAAGGCTGCCCCATAGGCTGCGATCGCCGCTTC